>JANWZG010000521.1 GCA_025054735.1 Cyanobacteriota bacterium
GCGAACATTCACCAAGCAGATTAGTCATTTACGACGCTTACGATCTGTAATGGCACGTGCTACTCAACATCTACTGCGATACCGTCGGCTCTGGCAGAGGATAGTGGCTTCTATGAGCAACTGTCACCAAGTGAAGGCTAGGCCTAGGGTCTGCCTATCTCGACGGCTACTCAGTCTAGGGTTAATCGTAGTGGCTATTATGGTGATGTCCGTAACAACTGGATACAGATTTTACGTGCAACCACGGTTAGTCGAAGGTATGATCGCACCCCAGACCATCCGTGCTCCCAAAACTAGTCAAATTATTGATCGAGCAGGTACACAGGCAAAACAAAAACAGGCAGAAAAGGCAGTAGCCGGTGCTTGGAAAGTTGATGTAGAAGTCAATGAGCAAATTCTAAAAAACTTAAGGGAGCTGGTGCTGCAAGGCAACGATATTCGCCAAATGATGGGCAAGTTTCCCTTTGAAGCATCCAGTGTCTTATCATTATCGACTCAAGATTACCTCCGACAGGCGAATGAATCAGAGTGGTTGTCAATTTTACGATCGCTCAACACCAGCACTCGTGGCAGTTCAATTCCAGCAACGGCCCTCCACAGCCCTGAAGTGTTTGCAAGCAATGCCTATCAGCGGGCAGTGCAAGAGTTACAAGCACTTTACTATGCGGAAGCCCCTGAACAATTGGCAGCGTTACTAAACGTAGTCACCGATGCCCGGAAAGGTTACGCTACAGCTTGGGCAAAATTGCAAGCATCGGAAAACTCAGTGTACGATCGGTCGTTTCTGTCGCTAACAGATACGGATTGGCTGGCTACCCAAGAAGGTGTGCGGCTGTCTTTGGAGCGCATCCTAGCCCAGGGGGTGCATCCTGGTTATGACAAATCGATGAAAGAGTCGTTTATTCGCAGCCAGTTATCCCAAACTGTGCCCGCAGAGGCCGAAAACTTGGCCTATCGGTTGCTAGCAGCAGTCGTTCGCCCTAACCTACAACGAGATGAGCAGCGCAGTAATGAGTTGATCCAGCAGGCAGTGAATGCCGTAGCCCCAGATGTAATCACTGTTAGCCAAGGTGAAATTATTGTTCAAGCGGGTGAAACGGTGACAGCCCAGCAAGTGACAATTTTGGAGCATTTTCGCCTCAATCGACGGGGCATCCATTGGGGCAAATTTCTGCTGTTCATGGGGCTGGTGAGTTTCACGGTGGGAGGATTCTGGTTTGCTGGGCAGCGTATTCACACCAACTTGCGCCTGCGGGACTATGTATTGATCTTGCTGCTGAGTTTGAGTTCCCCTTTACTGCTGGTGGTGAATGATAGTTCTACGAGTATGCAGGCTATCGGTCTGTTGCTAGGTAGTTTCTATGGGTCTGCGATCGGGATTCTAGCTATTGTTTTCCTCACTATCCTGTTGCCTATTGGTACCACAATTCCCATCACAGTCGTCTTACCCAGCGCGATCGGGGGTATTCTAGGCAGCTTAGTCGCAGGACAATTACGGATGCCCTTTGGAGACTCGTCACGCACTCGCGAAGAGCTAGCCCTCATGGGTGGAGTTGTGGGTATTGCTCAAGGCATTGCTGATTTTCTATTAACCACAAAGTATAGTGGCTTTTGGTACATTGAACTGCGGGATGCTCTGCTGAGTGGCCTCACAGGCTTAGCATGGAGCATCTTTGCCTTAGGACTTAGCCCCTATCTAGAACGACTGTTTGACATCGTTACGCCCATTCGACTAGCGGAATTAGCCAATCCTAATCGTCCGTTGCTTAAACGCCTAGCCCTAGAAACCCCTGGCACCTTTCAGCATACCCTGCATGTGGCTGTGCTTGCAGAAGCCGCCGCTCGAACCCTAGGCTGCAATGTGGAACTAGTGCGCACGGGCACGCTGTACCATGACATCGGCAAGATGCATGATCCCTTAGGTTTTATCGAAAATCAAATGGGCGGTGTCAATAAGCATGATATTATTCAGGATCCATGGGTGAGTGCTGACATCATCAAGAAGCATGTGACCCAGGGTTTGGTGATGGCTCGCCAAGCTGGCTTGCCCAGTGCTGTTACCGCCTTTATCCCAGAGCACCAAGGCACTACCCTCATCTCCTACTTCTACCATCAAGCTCAGCAGCTAGCTGCCCGCGACCACAGCAGAGTCTTGTTGGAAGCAGATTTTCGCTATGACGGCCCAATCCCCCAATCCCGTGAAACTGGCATTGTCATGGTGGCAGACTCCTGCGAGGCTGCCCTGCGATCGCTCAAGGATGTCACTCCAGAGGAAGCCCTAGCCGTGATCAACCGCATTTTGCGCGCCAAGTGG
>JANWZG010000522.1 GCA_025054735.1 Cyanobacteriota bacterium
CAGTCGGTGAGCCTAACTCTGCCTGTCGTTGTTGATAACATGCTGGGGGGGGTGGGTCTAGGTTAGGCATAGAAACAAAGTCGATCGCTCCTGTTTGGGTGACGAACAGCATCAGTAGATCGCGCTCAGGATAGTACTTTTTCACAGCCTCAGCAATGGCCTCTGTAGCCTCAGCGTCGACTTGCAAGCTACGAAGCTTAGGTTTTAGGCGGCCACGGACAACATATTCAACCTCAAATGAGGACGGTGAATCGGTGACGAACAATATGCCTCGTCCCTCTTTGGTGTAGCCCTCCCAGGCAAGGGCAGAGAGCAATAGAGCATGGTGATCAAAGAAATCAAATGCCTCGGCTGGGGGTGGCAATGTGTTAGTTGACTTGGGAGAGGGTTTGAAGCGATCGAGCAGTCTACCCAGTAATGACTGAGAGGCGGTTGAAACTGGCGCTGTATCCATGTCTGGCCGGGAGTTAAATATTCGCACAGATTTCTCGCTGAGGCCTGACCGTCGCTGTTGCCGTAGTTTGGCATTTCGTCCCATACCTTATCCACCCAATGTTGTCATGGCTAGCCAACCGCAACCGTCCCTTGTCGTACTGCCTCGATCACTTCTTCAATGAGTGATAAATCATCATCAGTAATGTGTTCATCTAAGAGAGCCTGCTTTAAGCGTTGGCGATCAAGATACGCCAAATATCCTGACGTAAGGATACGGGCAGTCAACTCCTTAAGAGTTAAACTATCCACTGCGCTGTCTGTTGGTGTAATGCCTTGCATAGCTGACAACGTGTAGCCTCCAACTCAATATACTAAGCTCTCTAGAGCTGCCTTGGAAACTATGAGAAATCCATGCGCCCAAGTCCGTCAGCCAATGAGTGTTACTGTTTCTGAAGCTCAAAATTAATCTGCTACGCCGTTAGGGAAGCCTCGACAAAGCACTCAGCCATGTGATGCGCCTCTCTCACTTGCCCATGGTTGGCTGTTTTAATTTTTGACTTCACATCAATTATACCAATCGTCCATGGTGTTTTAGAGAAGTTGGTGTCTTTATGGGGTGGCAGATGCTCAGGTAAAGAGTAACAATTTAACCCTGGAATTCACCTTGGCGTAAGACCCGATCGAGCACTTGCTGATAGGCAGATTCCACGTTGCCCATATTATGGCGGAAGCGATCCTTATCCAGCACACGCTTGTCTGGGTCTGGTTCGTCAGTTAGCCACAAACGGCAAGTATCTGGACTAATTTCATCAGCCAAGAGTAATTGACCTTGAGCATCGGTGCCAAATTCCAGTTTGAAGTCCACCAAGGTGATGCCGCAATCGCGAAAAAAGGCTTGCAAATGTTGGTTGATAGTTAGTGCCATGGCGGTCAGTTGAGTAACTTGGTCAGCAGTGGCTAGGTTCAGCAAAAACAGACGATCGTGGGTCAATAGTGGATCTCCAAGTTCGTCGTTCTTGTAATAAAACTCCACTAAGGGTTTGGATAAGACGGTGCCTACAGGTAACCCTGTTTGTTTGCAAAGGCTACCAGCGGCAATGTTGCGGACTACAACCTCTAGGGGCAAAATCTGCACTGCCCAAACCCGCATTTCTCGCGGTGCGGGACGATCAATGAAATGATTGGCAATTCCCTCGGCAGCTAGCTTTCGGAACAAATAGCTGGAAATGGCACAGTTGATTTCTCCTTTGTCTCGAATTTGTCCTCTTTTTTGAGCGTTGAAGGCTGTGGCATCGTCTTTGAAATAGGTCAGCAATACAGCAGGATCATCAGTAGCATAAATAATCTTGGCCTTGCCTTCATACAGGGGAGTGCGATCGTGCATAGGAACAGGAGTGAACAGCCTTATCATTCTAGCGTTGCTGACCGTTGCCAGTTTTGTCTGGAGTGGTAACCATTCACCCCTACAATAGAACTGAGTATAGAACTGAAGTTCAGTGGAACAAGACCTTGATCGCTAATGGAGCCATGCGCGATAACTTTACCCCTTACATTCTGGTTATGTTGACAGGGTTAGTCAGCTCAGTTTTCATTGGGCTGATTGCTTGGTATAACTCTAAGCGCCCTCCGGGCTGGGAAGATGCCCAACGCCCTAGCTACATTCCCAAGCTAGATATGGATCAGCCTACTGCCCCTGAGAGTAATGCTCAGTCCCAGGGTGAACAACAGCCAGAGAGCAGCCCATCAGAGTCTTAGGAGTAATCTCACTGAACGGGCACGATCGTTGTGCGCAAGTTTTTCTGAGCCAGTTGCTGCTGCAAAGCTTCTGCTGTGGTGCGGTCGTAAAATAGACCTGCTTGCATCATCAGTTGCCCGTTCA
>JANWZG010000523.1 GCA_025054735.1 Cyanobacteriota bacterium
TAACAAACGGAAATTGCAGCATGACCTGCTCAGAAACCTCAAGCGCTATCAATCTGTAGTAGACGAGTTTCGTAAACTGTTACGTTGGGTCAAGCAAGATAGAATTCTAGACTGTATGCAGCGCATTGATTACAGCCATCTATCAACGGTTTTCCCCCTGTGGACGGGTGAGATTAGAGATTTGGGACGATTTCTACCCTTTCAACCTGAAGTCTTCGATCTGGTGATTGTTGACGAGGCATCCCAGGTTAACATTGCCGAAATTATCCCAGCATTTTATCGCGGCAAGAGCTTTTGTGTGGTCGGAGATGATAAGCAGCTTAGCTTAAATGCAGCGGGTTTGTTTGCGCTCAATCGTAGGTTTGAACGGCTTGTCTGGAATCGCTGCTTTGCGGGCTTAAGTCGGGTGATTGACTACGATCGGGCTAAGGACAAGGCATTAATCGTCAGCAATTCATCTATACTCGACTTTATCATCAATGAAGACAATCATTTCAGTATCCCCAAGGTGACGCTGAATGAACATTTCCGCTCCATGCCCCAGTTAGCCGAGTTCACCAGCAAGACCTTCTATGATGGCAGCTTGCTGATCATGACCGCTGTGGGCAAAAACATCAACAAACCCTGTTTTGAGGCGGTGCGAGTAGGGGGACAACGGGAAGCTAGCAAGAAACTCGTTCCTGAAGAAATTGAAGCGTTAGTTTGCCAATTGAAGGGGTTGATACGGAATGATAGCTATTTAAAGGAGCCATTGAGCCAGCATGGCTTTACAGAAAAGAATAAGCCGTCGATCGGGGTCTTGTCCTTCCTGACTCAACAGAGAGATGCCATTCGAGAGCGGCTTCAGGAAGAATTCTCAGAGGATGAATGGCAAACCTATCAACTGTTGGTGGGTACTCCCGAAGAATTTCAAGGGAATGAACGGAATATTATCTTGATTACCCTAGGACTGGAGGGACTCGGTAGCCGCTGGGCAAAGGGACATTACGAAAATCCCAATCGGTTCAATGTGGCGACTAGCCGCGCCATCAACTATACCTACTTCATCTACGGGGGTATTCCGAAAACAGCCAGCTTGTTGAAGCAGTATTTACGGCATTTTGGCTATCAAATTCACGATGAGGATCTGAGAGACTCTAGTGGTTATGTTAATCCCCAGGAAACGCCCCTAAAGGGTAAACATAAATGGGGATTTGATGAAACAAAGGTTGAATCTGAGTTTGAGTTCAAGGTGCTGGAGTATTTGAGAGAATTTATCCGGGTTTATGGAGCAAATCATTTGGAGCTTTACAACCAAGTCGAGAGCTGCAATAAGCGCCTAGATTTTGTCATCTTTAATACTCGCAACCAGGACTGTTGCGCTGTTGAAGTCGATGGGGTTCACCACTTTACCCCGGATGGTCGCACTTACTCAGAGGAACATTTTTCACGGGTTGAGGTGCTGAGGCGAGCAGGCTGGAAGCTCGTGCATGTACCATACCATCAGTGGTATCGCAATGGTTGGTTGTGCGATCGAGATGATCGGGAGTTTAGTAGCATCATCCGAGTGCTTTTTGACCAAATCAGGCAAGCATTAGAGTTAACAGCCCCGGAGGTCAACCAACCATGATTGCTCAACCTGAGACAAAGCACTACACGATCGACGACTATCTAGAACTGGAAGTTGCCTCTGAAACGCGCAGTGAATATCGCAATGGAGAAATTGTTCCGATGACGGGTGGCACCCCAGACCATAATGACGTTGCCAGCAACCTTGTGTGTTCTACTGAGGTCAGCTTTGAAGGGAAAAAATTACCGGATGTTTTATGTTGATCAACGACTCTGGATTCTTGGGGCAAATCTCTATACTTACCCCGATGTGATGGTGTTGCCCAAACCTCTGGAATTGCAAACCGGGCGCAATGATACGGTCATGAATCCCTGCTTAATTGCGGAAATACTGTCTGAGTCCGCTCAAAACTACGATCGGGGCGAGAAATTTTTGGCTTATTGCACTATTCCCAGCTTTCAAGACTATCTACTGATTGATCAATACCAGGTACAGGTGGAACACTATGTTCAACAATCTGCCCACCAATGGTTGTTTTCAGAATATGATGATCTCTCTGCTACCCTGACCTTGAGCAGCGTTGAGGTGCAACTACACATTGCAGACCTCTATGAAACGATCGACTTCTCCTAGCTGTTTAGATGCGGGTTAATGGTGTAGATAATGCCCCCACCATTGCCTTTGCTCATTTCAACTTAGTTAATAGTCTAAAAGGCGCTGGGGGATGTTGGCGAAGCACTGCGTCACTATCAGCAG
>JANWZG010000524.1 GCA_025054735.1 Cyanobacteriota bacterium
TGCGTTCACTTCCACAACCACACCACCCACATCCCTCAGGGGACGAGAAATATCGGGGGTAACAATATCAATACCGGCGATGTCCAAACCAATGATTTTGGCTATACGCTCTGCCATCCACACATTTTCTGGGTGAATGTCATCGGTACGATCAACTGCGATACCACCTGTGCTTAGGTTTGCTGTTGCCCGTAGGTAACAAATTTCTCCCGCAGGCAGTACTGAATCCAAGGTATAGCCCTGTCGCTCTAGTAGTTGCCATGTGGTGCGATCGACTTCAATTTTAGTCAACACATTATCGTGGCCTTCACCCCGGTTAGGATCTTGATTGGTCTCTTCAATCAAGGCAGCAATAGTAGAGTGTCCATCACCGATTACATGGGCTGGAATACGCTCTGCTACAGCAACTACCTTGCCATTGACTACCAGCACTCGGTGATCGCTGCCAGGATAGAACCGTTCGACAATTACACCACGAGAAACTTCCTTAGCAGCATCATAGGCGGCCTCTGCCTGCTCCCAAGTTTCAATATTGATGGTAATGCCGCGTCCGTGGTTACCATCCAGAGGCTTAATCACGATTGGATAACCACCAACATCCTCGATCGCCTGCTCTAGCTCGTCCAGATAGTAGATCAATGCTCCACGGGGCACAGGGATACCCAACTCACTCAAGATACGTTTGGTTCCTTCTTTATCGCTAGCTAGTTCTACCCCTAGGATGCCAGTCTGATTACTCAGCGTAGCTTGAATGCGCTTTTGGTAAACACCATTTCCTAGTTGGATCAGCGATCGAGTACTCAGTGGATACCAGGGAATACCACGCACATCTGCTTCCTTAACGATCGCCTCAGTACTAGGCCCCAAGGCTGCTGCTGCCGCAAACTCGCGTAAATCTCGTAAATCTTGCTCTAGCTCTGCTGCTGGATAAGTACCTGTATCAACAATGCTTTGACAAAGACGAACAGCCGCCCTTGCCGCGTATCGTCCTGCCTGCTCATCAACATACTCAAACACAACTTGGTAAACACCTAACGTTGAGGTTTCTCTAGTGCGTCCAAACCCCACATACATGCCTGCCAAGGTCTGCAACTCCAAGGCCACATGCTCAACAATGTGCCCCATCATGGTACCTTCTTGCACCCGACTCAAAAATCCACCACGGCAACCAGGTGAACAGAAGTGCTCTTCCAAACTAGGCAAAACCCTGACTAACCCTTGATAAAATCCTGAAATTTCATCCGATGGGGACTCTGCTAAATCCTCCAAATCCAATCGCATAACAATCAGCTTGTGGCGACGAATGCTCCAATAGTTGGGGCCGCGTAACGTCTGGATTTTGAGTATCTTCATAACAAGAGAAAAGTGACAAACTCAAGGGCGAAATGTATAAGTAAACAGCCTTACACAAGAGCGATATAGCCAACCTGTCGATAACAGTACAGCAGAGGCAACGTTATCTAGCCTAGTAAGACAGCATATTAAACAGGACTTAACCTAGTCTCAAGGGAATGAATTATTAATTACTGTTCAGTATGAACAGTTTTTTCTTCTAGAAAATGCCGTATTCCAATGACCAGAAAGTCTTACAAATAGGGCTTTATTACGCTCTAGGCTATCTTCAAATGACTCGCTGCGCAAGTTGATTTCGCTACTGGCTGTTGATGATTAGCGTATTAACTATCTATCATCTATTGGTGTACATGGAGCACATCAGCTCGTTAGAGGTTTTGATCAACATCCGCCAATACGCCAGCTCACTTGGCTCTGTTACTCTGTTTTAGATTATACTTGAATGTGGTTTGGTGGTATAGTTGCCCGCTTGGTCATGTCATAGCTGTCACCATGGCTGAGGATGTGAACCCGGAGATCATGGACACTTAGAGGACTACTAGAGTCAGCATAGTACTGATTGGTGTAGGACAGTTCTGAAGGGTCAATGACAGTGACTGTAGCTTTACCTAGGACTCGAACCATGCCATTCGGCTCGAACATAGCACAGGTATCTTCGTCAATGCCGATGCCAATTTTGTCTGGTTGAGTAGCAATAGCGCTCATCAACCGTGCCATCCGATTGCGGTTATGGAAGTGCTGATCGACGATGATTTCTGGAATGATCCCCAAGCCTATAGCCATGTCCACAAGGGAGCGATTTGGGCATTCACCACTACCACCACCAGCGATCATATGGTGACCCATTACTGCTGCGCCTGCACTAGTGCCACCCAGAGTCACGTCACCAGTTTGAGCACGTATACGCATTTTTTCTGCTAGGGATGTTTCTG
>JANWZG010000525.1 GCA_025054735.1 Cyanobacteriota bacterium
ATGAGTTCAAACAGCAATTTAAATCAGGAAACTTCGTTGAAGCTCTGAAAATAGCTCTGTCGGAGGCCACTGAGCTAAAGGTGACCACGTGGGTAGCACCAGCTACACCAGAACATCCCCAGCAAGCCCAACAGCCTACACCGGGGTATCGGCTACAGACTCGCATGAACCTGCTAGATGGTGAAGTGAATAATGAGATTGGTAGAGCCTTTGTGGAGGATGGCCCCTATGCTGATTCAGGTCTATGGCAGTTTCACATCAACCAGGTTGAATCAGGTCAGCGGGCTATTCAGGGCAACCTCCAGGGACTACGAGAACTATTTTCTACCCTGGCGCACAATGCGGCGATCGAGTCCTTAGCCTTCGATAGTAGTCCAATTAGCTCCCTGCTTGAACCTGACCCTACAGAGCAGCAAACCAGTGAAGATCGGTTATTTCAGCAACTAGAAGCAAGTCGCCACCAACCTTTGCAGCCACCCTTGGCAGTGGCTTCCCCACAATCATTAGCTTCACAACTACCTACGGTTCCGGCTGGGCCACCGCTACAATCGCCGCCGTCAAATCAGCCAGAGCAATCACCACTGCCGTCTTCTGATTTAGAGCTAAATCTTTTGCCAGATGCTATGGTTACTTCACCCTCTGACATCGGGATGGAGTTAGCAGTAAACCCTGCCCTAGGTGCTACACCAGTCAGTGCCGAGCCTAGCTCTGCAACTGTCGATCACGTCACGCAAGATCTCATCCAGCCAGTAGAAGCATCTAACGTTGAGGATTATTCCTACTATCCCAGCCCCCCAGACATTCCCCCCAGCTATGTTCCTGGCAACTATGAACCCTGGCAGCCAGCGGACGCTGATTTACCCTATCCAGACTCATTATCAGATTTAAGTTTTGTTGATAGTCAACCTGAGCTGACTCAAGGCTCAAGGAGTGACCAGACAGCGTTGCCGCACGGTTCCTATTCACAAGGGGGACAAGAGCAGCCTACTGGTGTGATGTCTCCAGCAGTGCCTGCTTATGTACCTACAGATTACCCGTCTGGTTTGCCAGACTCAGGGCTGGGTGATGCAGGGAATGCTGATTTGGCTACGCCTGACCTGAACTTAGGCAGTTATGGTTACGATCCCAATGCCTATGAGGCTATGGAGTCTATGCCAGAGCATCCCTCGTCGTTGTCTGCTGATACACCAAACCTGCGGCTGTTGTTGCTGGCCATGGTTGCTAAGTTAAGGCAGGGTCAAAAACCAACCCCTCAGGAGTGGGCTGACTTGAAGGCGGCTAGTCTAGGGTTGTTGAGTAATGTCACTCAGGGCAGAACGGTAGGTGAGTCCTTGGCAGCCGGGGCTGCGATCGTGGCGGCAGGCGCATTGTTATTGTGGGGAGCTGATCGCATGGGTATCCGAGTACCCTTCTTCAGTAGCAATGACAATAATGGAGATCCGTCTCAGGTGATAACACCATCCGTTCCACCAACTGAGCCGGCTACATCTACCGTGCCTACGGCATCGCCTGATGCTAATCCTGCTGCTACGTCTACGGCATCTCCCCGTATCAGTCCCTCCCCCACATCCATCACTGGTCTCACAACAACTGCTAGTCCAAAAGTTAGCTTCGCAGATGTGCCCAAACAGCACTGGGCCTATCCATTTATTACTGCAATGGCAGAACGGAAGTTTGTGACTGGAAATAAACAAGGCGAATTTCTGCCTGACAAGCGGATTACTCGTGCTGAGTTTGCTGCACTTATTAGCAAACCCTTGGAGCAACCTGTCCGTCGTAAATCCATCACCTATAGGGACTTAAAGCAGAACTATTGGGCAACCAAGGTAATTGATGAAGTAACCCGAACTGGTTTTATGGATGGATATCCGAAACAGCAGTTTCGCCCAGAAAGACCTATGATCCGGCTAGAGGTGATTGTCGCTCTGGCTAGGGGTTTGGGTCTAGAACCGACGGTTGACCCAGCTAAAACGCTGAAGGTTTACAAAGACTATACTAAGATTCCAAAGTGGGCTGTGCGATCGCTCGCGGCGGCAACGGAAGCAGGGTTGGTGGTCAATTATCCTGACCCAGCAGTGTTAAACCCCCAAAGACCAGCCACTCGTGCCGAAGCAGTAGCCATCATGTATCAGGCACTCGTCAAGGTGAACAGAGTCCAGCCTATGCAATCTAAGTACATTGTTAACAAGAAGTGACGTTAACACGTGATGCCTATGCTCTGTCTATCCAGAGGGATGATAGTGTTGGGGTAGCTCAATTGTGAAGGTAGAGCC
>JANWZG010000526.1 GCA_025054735.1 Cyanobacteriota bacterium
GGTCAGGCAAACGAGACCAGCGAGGGGGCATGGCGTAGTAACCGTGGATTAAAAAGCTTCTACAGACCTCAGTATAACGAATCCCTAGCCATTCCTTTGCAGAATCTACAAGTTACAATCGCAGTTAGCATGACCGTCGTCCAATTCGTTCCCCAGTGTACTCATCATGCTCGATCATCGCCTGCTGCCCACGGAAGAAGATCTTCCCTTTACTGACGGTAAACCTGTGGATAGTGAACTACAGACTTGGGTGCCCGCATTGCTAGCCACAGTGCTGACTTGGTTGTGGCGCGATCGTACCGATTGGTTCTTTGGAGTCAACCTAGGGCTGTACTACGATCCAGACCTACCGGCTGTCGTGCCTGACGGCTTCCTGAGTCTTGGTGTGCCGTTCCTGAAAAATCCCAATGGTAGGCTTAGCTACCTGATCTGGCAAGAAAACAATATAGTTCCCCTGTTAGCAATTGAGCATGTTTCTCACAAATACAATGGTGAGTACGATGATAAGCTAGCCATCTATCGTCAAGTAGGAATTCCATACTACATCATTTACAATCCCACCTATTGGAGGCGACACAAACGCCAGCCCCTGGAAATGTATCGCCTCATTGATGGGGATTATGCGCTGCAAACAGATGAGCCACTATGGATCCCGGAAATTAACTTGGGTATCGGACGAGCACAAGGTACCTTTAGAGGGTGGCAGCGGGAATGGCTATTTTGGTTCAATGCTGATGGCGATCGCATTCTTGTACCGGAAGAGCAAGCGCGACAGATTGAGCGCCAACTAGCAGAGGAGCGGCGGCGAGTTACAGAAGCTCTGTGGCAAGTCCAACAAGAGCGATTACGAGCAGAACAAGCTCAACAGCAGGTAGAACAAGCTCAGCAACTTGCCTATCAAGAACAAATGCGGGCTAAACGCCTAGCCGATCGCTTGCGAGCCTTGGGCATTGATCCCGATTCTGTTTGATTAACTACGTGGTTACTTTCATACCTGTTATACCCTAGACGGAAACCGTATCGGGGTGGCAGGGGTTATGGCAGGCACGATCGCAGCAGTTCTCAGTCTTGCCTATATTTTGGGTTTATTCGCTACGGCAATTCCCGGCAAAGTGCTAGGAATTCCGAGTGGAGGCTGGGCCGTTTTGCTGACGGGTGTAATTGCAGCAGTTAGCTTGCCCCGATACTGGCGGACGGGCGCGACCCGTGGTATCTACCTGCTGGCAGGCATTGTTGGCCTGGTAGCCTGCTTGTACCTACAATGGCGAACACCCAACCCCTCACCCACGGATATTAGCTATACGTTGTCGGCATCAGATGGCGATCGGCCTGCGATTGTAGTTGTAAGCGGCAAACTCACCAGTACACCCCACCTCACCCGCAGTGGCAAGCGGCAATTTTGGCTAGAGGCTACGCAAGTTAGTGAGACGAGAGGTCGAGACATTCTCAGCGGACAGCCAGTAACGGGTAACGTTTACGTCACCGTACCAGCAAAAGCCGTTAAGGAATTGTATCCTGGCGACATCATCCATGTACGTGGTGTTTTATATCACCCCAAGCCCGCCGCAAATCCAGGTGGATTCGATTTTCAGGCATATTTGCGAAATCACAATTGTTTTGCTGGCCTGCGGGGATGGCAGATTGAGCGGGACGATCGTCCACCTGTGTGGGGGTGGTGGATGGTGCGTCGTCGCATTATCAATGCCCAAGCTCGGTGGTTAGGTGAGCCAGAGGCAGCCTTAGTGAGTGCCCTGGTCATTGGTGGGCGCGCTGTAGATTTGCCCTACAACCTCAAAGATGCCTTCGCTCGCACTGGGTTAGCCCATGCTCTTGCTGCCTCAGGATTTCAAGTCTCATTGATTCTGAGCGTTGTCATCGCCTTAACCCAACAGTTTTCAAGTCGGGTTCAGTTTGTAAGTGGTCTTGTAGCGCTGGGGATCTTTGTAGGATTGACAGGCGTACAACCAGCAGTGATGCGAGCAGCGGTCATGGGTGTAGGTGCATTAGTTGCCCTAGTGATGGAGCGCCAAGTGAAACCCTTGGGATCATTGCTACTAGCAGCAACAGTCCTGCTCCTATGGCAGCCACTATGGATATGGGATTTGGGATTTCAGCTTAGTTTATTAGCCACCTTGGGATTAATGGTGACAGTAGCCCCTCTGACCAAGTGGCTAGACTGGCTACCAACGCCGATCGCTTCATCAGTAGCAGTTCCGATCGCCGCCTACCTATGGACAATTCCTCTACAACTACT
>JANWZG010000527.1 GCA_025054735.1 Cyanobacteriota bacterium
TGGGCACCAATGTAGTCAGTGGCACGGCAACAGCGGTGGTCGTTTCTACAGGCGATCGCACCTACTTCGGCTCCTTGGCGAAAAACATCGTGGGCAAGCGAGTCCTTACTAGTTTTGAGCAGGGGGTCAACCGGGTCAGCTATTTGCTGATCACCTTTATGGCCGTGATGGTGCCGATCGTGTTCATTATTCAGTTGGTTACCAAAGGCAACTTCCTAGATGCGCTGCTGTTTTCTCTATCCATTGCTGTGGGGCTGACCCCTGAAATGCTGCCCATGATTGTGACCGCCAACTTAGCACGGGGAGCGGTCGTCATGGCCAATCAAAAAGTGGTGGTGAAGCGCATCAATGCTATCCAGAACTTTGGTGCTATGGACATCCTCTGTACCGACAAAACTGGTACCTTGACACTGGATAAAATCATTCTCGAACGCCATGTGAATATCCATGGCTACGAAGATGATGAACCGCTGGAGTACGGTTATTTGAATAGCTACTACCAGACGGGCTTAAAAAACCTGCTGGATGTAGCGGTGTTGGAACATGTGGAGTTGAACACAACGCTGAAACCCGCAGAAGCCTACGCCAAGGTGGATGAAATTCCCTTCGACTTTGTGCGTCGCCGCATGTCAGTGGTGGTTGAACCCCGTGGAGGTCAGGCAGAAGGCAACCATATCCTAATCTGCAAAGGAGCAGTGGAGGAGTTGTTCAATGTCTGCTCCCATGCCAAGTATCGGGGCGAAATCATGCCTATGAACGACTTTGTACGAATGGAAGGGTTACGGGTGACCCAAAGTCTGAACGAGGAGGGTTTCCGGGTGATTGCTGTTGCCTACAAGGAAATCCCCATTCCCCTGGATACGGTTCCTACCTACAGCACCCAGGATGAGTGTGACCTGATTCTGGTGGGGTATCTAGCCTTCCTTGACCCGCCCAAAGATAGTGCCATTGAGGCGATCGCTGCCCTGAAGGATAACGGCGTTGCGGTGAAAGTGATCACCGGCGACAACGACATCGTTACCCGCAAAGTCTGCAAAGAGGTGAACCTAGAGGTTCAGGGTGTGCTGGTGGGGAGCCAAATCGAGCGTTTGAGCGATGACGATCTCAAAGCGCAGCTAGACACCACCACCATCTTTGCCAAAGTCTCTCCCCTGCAAAAAGCCCGCATTATCCGTTTGCTGCGGGAACAAGGGCACACTGTCGGCTACATGGGCGATGGCATTAACGATGCGGCGGCCCTGCGGGATGCGGATGTAGGAATTTCTGTGGATACTGCTGTAGACATCGCCAAGGAATCCGCCGATATCATCCTGCTGGAAAAGAACCTGATGGTACTGGAGCGGGGAGTAATCGAAGGACGGCGCACCTTTGCCAACATCCTCAAGTACTTGAACATGACCGCCAGTTCCAACTATGGCAACGTGTTCAGCGTCATGGGGTCGAGTGCCGTGCTGCCCTTCCTGCCGATGCAGCCGATTCAACTGCTGATTCAAAATCTCATCTACGACCTGTCCCAAACCACCATTCCTTTTGACAATGTGGATAAGGAGTTTCTCCGCAAGCCCCAGAAGTGGAATGTGCCCAATATCGGGCGGTTCATGCTGTTCATTGGCCCAATTAGCTCCATCTTTGATTACGCTACCTACATCGTCATGTGGTTTGTGTTTGGGGCAAATACACCAGAGGAAGTGAAGCTATTCAACTCCGGTTGGTTTGTGGAAGGGCTACTGTCCCAAACCCTGGTGGTTCACATGTTGCGCACGGCTCGCGTGCCCTTTGTGCAAAGCTGGCCCTCGCTGCCCGTGTTGCTCTCGACTGGCACAGCTATCATTGTGGGGATGATTCTGCCCTTTACCCCAATTGGGGCAGCATCGGGCATGGTTCCCCTACCAGCCAACTACTTCATCTGGCTATGGTTAATCCTGGGTTCCTACTGCCTGCTGACTCAATATCTCAAAGGGTTCTACATCCGCACCTTTGGTAAGTGGCTGTAAGGGTATAACTCTCATGGTGCTAGCTACCCCGCATGGCTCCAGCAAGCTGAGATAGCTAGCACCTTTCCTAGCCTAAGACTTCAATCCCATCCATCCTATTCATCATTTGGAGGTTTGTTCAATGCTAGTACTAGAGAATGTTTGGGCGGCACTCTTTGCCGTTGCTGCCATCTTTATTGGCTACTACGCCCTAATCTATTTCATCGTCGTGGTGATGATGAAACAAGGTGTTTCCCATCAGCATCGTCCCCGCTA
>JANWZG010000528.1 GCA_025054735.1 Cyanobacteriota bacterium
ATCAAGGGAGAGGGATGCACTAGGCGATGCTCTAGTTACGATGCCTAATGCTGAGGAGGGCGTTGTTGCGCAAATCGGCTAATACTTTCAGTCTGTGAGGCGTGTAAGTATATAAGGCGTATAGGCTTTTTAATAAACTCGTTAGTCAGGGAACGTTCCCTAGATAAAGCTTCTAGGGTATTCGCGCAACAATGCAGCTACATACTGTATGCTATGCTACCTAATCTACGGAAGTTAATACAGCATTGAAAGAATCATCTAGCAAGCCATCATTATGCTTTTCTAAAGATTGCTGCCTCAGTGGATCGAATATGATGGATTCACCTAGGTCTTCATCTACGCAAAGGCGATCGCAGGGAATTGTGTCTGACAGAATTGAACTAGCCATCATGCCAGTGTGAATTTCGAGTTGGGCTGTGGATAGAGCTTGGAAGACTAGCCGCTGACCTGGAAACACAACTCGCTCGAAATACCAGTTTGGAACATTCGTGATTCGTGCAATCTGGATGTGACTGGTAGCATTGACATAGCAGCAAAGGATGCTATCACTGCTGTCCGGTGGAAGCGGATCAAGTAGTTGAGCCATAACCGTCTATGAGGAGCTGTTGTTGAGTATATCCTTCATCTTGACACTAACATTCTCTGATCCCCATCGGTTGTAAACTTGACTACCAACTGCTGATAACGTTGGTGCCTTTATTGCCCGTAGAAGTGGTTTGTAAACTTTCCGGAAATGTCTCGGCAACTGCTGGAAAGAGGGGTAGTTATTGCGCCGAGTGAATAAGTCTGGGTTGACAAAATATCACTGCAAAGGGGCGATCGTCAGGACATTACTATGCCAGGCAGTTGTGGTCATGCATGTAAAGCCAGTGATTTTAATTGTGGATGATAGTCAAACTGTGCGAGCACTGTACACAGAACTGTTAACCCGATCAGGGTTTGAAGTCAAGGTTGCTCGAGATGGCCTTGAAGCATGGGACATTATTCAACATCACCCTCCTCAGCTTGTGTTAATGGATATTGTGATGCCACGGATGAACGGGTATGAGTTGTGTCGCAAACTAAGGGATAATCCTGTTACCCAGGATATGCCTGTGGTTATGGTGTCGTCTAAAGATCAGGAGTTTGACCGCTATTGGGGTTTAAAGCAAGGTGCTAATGCTTACATTACGCGCCCCTGTCGTCCCGATGATTTAGTACGCACGATTAATGAACTGTTACAGCAGTCACAACGATCAATGTCTCAGGTCGATAGGGCTTGATAAAAAGTCAGCCGCAACCAGAGCTAGGCCTGTTATACTGAATAACTGTGCTTCAGGCTACTCAGGCCAGCACACATCGTAGCGGGGGCATGGCGGAATGGTAGACGCTACGGACTTAAAAAGATTGAGCCTTGGTGGAGAAATTCATCAAGTGAATGCTCTCAAACTCAGGGAAACCTGTAGCTAGGTTGCAAGATCTAGTATGGCAATCCTGAGCCAAGCCGAACAGTTTTGAATGCTCACGTTGACGCTAGCTTACTGATTAGCTCAACCCCTAGGGTTCAGAATTGTCGGAAGGTGCAGAGACTCGACGGGAGCTACCCTAACGGGAACTAGCCGAGGGTAAAGGGAGAGTCCAATTCTCGATGTCGGGATCAACCTGCTGTAGGCAAGGGCGATCGACAGCAACGAAAGTTGCAGGAGAATGAAAATCCGTTGACCGCAAGGTCGTAAGGGTTCAAGTCCCTTTGCCCCCATCGTTGACGAGAGCTAACAAATCAGCTTCTGTGAGTTCGGGAATGCCTAGCGATCGAGCCTTATCTAGCTTGGATCCTGCATCATCACCGACGACAATGTAGCTCGTTTTCTTGCTAACGGAACTAGTAACCTTGCCACCAGCCTGTTGAATTAGATCAGTTGCTTGGTCGCGGGTGAGGGTAGGTAATGTGCCCGTGAGGACGAAGGTTTTGCCCAACAGGGCAGTAGTCTTAGCAGTTGTAGTAGCAGTGCTATGTAGTTGCAGCCCCGCTTCTGCCAGCCGTCGGATTAGAGTCTGATTAGCTGGCTGTTGGAACCAGGTGTGAACCGCGGTGGCAATTTCTGTGCCAATGCCATGGACAGAGGCGATCGCAGCCTCGTCTGCCTGTTGCAATTGCTGCACGGTGGGAAACTGTTCTGCCAACACCTGGGCATTCACACTGCCTACATGTCGAATTCCTAAACCGTAGAGCACC
>JANWZG010000529.1 GCA_025054735.1 Cyanobacteriota bacterium
GTACTCGGTAAATCTTGCCGTTACCAATTAAGTCGCCGAAACTAGTAGTGCGCGTATCTAGCAGATTAATCCGAGCCATAAATTGAGATGAGTAAACTAGTTCTAACCTCTAAGGTATTAGGAGCCTGCCTATTTAGGGTAGCTGAAGCTCCGGCAAGCTAACACGGCGTTGGTACGGACGATACAGAGGTTGTCTGTGAGAGCTCAAGGTTGTCTGCCGCCGCACAATTTCACTGTCAGACTGCGAAGAGCAGCAGAACACCTGCCCCGTCTTGGAACTAGTCGGCACAAGCGTACCTCAGGCCGACTCAGACAACGCACCAGCAAGTATGAAAGCACTAGTGATAGTCTTGATAGAACGCTTGAACCATCTAGAAGAACGACCAAGGCAGAACTTAAGCAACTCATCGCGTCTATCCTCGACAGACAGCCTTGGGAAACCCTAAGCCAGAGCTAGCCAACATAGCACCCAGCAGTCGCACTCTTAAGTGGGAAGTGACTTGTGGTAAGGATTTTGATGGCGGTTGGGTCGTTGAGGGCATGGTCATAGAATAGGGTGGAGTTCCTAACGGAGGTTTATCCGACTGCATGCTTAGGACAATCTGTTCCTGCTTTGCTACCTGCCCGTTTAGAGAAGACAGAAACCCTAACCCATTGTGACCCCTGAACGGCTACCTTTTAGGGCTGCAGGGGTTAACTATTCAGTAACCACATTTGAACCAGCCGCAACGAAGATCTGTCTAAGCAGTACAGTCTTGCTGAAATCTATAGTGTAGACTGTAGACAAAACTTAATAATTTCTTTATGGTCTCAAGTCCTGTAGAGCAAATTTTTCGCCCTTACTACCTATGCAAGCTATGCAACCACCTGCTCAAGGTTTCAGTATTAGTGCAGCTGCAATCCGTCGTCACGTTGCCACATTGGTACTCACCATAGCGGTGGTGGTTTTAGGAATTTTCTTTGTATCGCGACTACAGGTTGATTTATTGCCACAGATAACCTATCCCCGCATTGGGGTTGAGGTACGTGCTCCAGGGGTTGATCCTGAAGTGGCGGTTGACCAGATTACGCGACCCTTGGAAGAGGTGCTATCAGCTACTGAAGGCGTAGAGCAAATTTTTTCTCGCACCCGTGAAGGATTTTCCCGGGTAGATTTGTTCTTTCGTCCGGGGGGTAATATTGATCGCGCCCTCAATGATGCGGTTGCAGCGTTTAACCGAGGCAGAAACCAACTCCCTGACAATCTGGAAGAAGCACGAATCTTCAAGTTTGATCCCTCCCAGTTGCCGTTGTATGAGTTTGCACTGACATCTACCATGATGACGGATCTGGAACTGCGAACCTTTGCTGATGAAGAGATTGCCCGCGAGTTGAGCTTGGTTCCAGGGGTAGCTGTTGCAGATGTAGCAGGTGGTGTGGAGGAAGAGATTCAAGTCAACTTGGATCCAGTACGGATGCAAGCTGTGGGCATCGGGATTACAGATGTCCTGAGAGTGCTGCGCGATCGCAACCAAGATGTATCGGGTGGGCGGATTACAGGCAGTGCTGACGAGCCACTGATTCGGACAGTCGGGCAATTTCGCAGTGCTGATGACATTCGAGAACTGTCAATAATCAGCGGTAACAGATTGGTGCCGGGGCAACCTGCTCCTCGCGTTTACCTCCGAGATGTAGCTGAAATCAATGATGGGGCAGCAGAGCAACGGTTATTTGCGCGGTTGAACGGAAAAACAGCCGTAAAGGTAACAGTGCAAAAGCAGCCCGATGCTAACTCAATCGCAGTCATTCGAGGGATTAAGCAAAAGCTTGCCGAGTTGCGCCAACTGGGTGTCATCCGGGATGAGATGACAATTGTGGAAACCGTAGACGAGTCTCAGTTCATTAGCAATGCCATTAATAATGTGATTGCTGCTGGGTTAATTGGGTCATTACTAGCGGGGCTAGCTGTGCTGCTGTTCTTAGGCTCTCTGCGACAAACGCTGGTTATCATTCTGGCGATTCCCCTATCGACCTTGGCGGCTGTCATTTTGATGGCAATGTTTGGCCTCTCTCTCAATATCTTCAGTTTGGGCGGGTTAGCCCTGGGTGTGGGCATCGTAGTAGATAACTCGATCGTGATGCTAGAGGCGATCGTCAAAGGCACATACCAGTCATCACCGGCACCTAGCTCTACCATTAGCAGTCATGGTTCGACCCAGCCCACCCCGCCCCT
>JANWZG010000530.1 GCA_025054735.1 Cyanobacteriota bacterium
ATAGGCACTAGCTGACTTCAGTAGCGCCATCCACTGCAATTCATCCAAGGTGGTGCCTACATAGTTAGGGGAAGGCAAGAGGATAAAATACTTGACGTCCAAAATGCGAGTGGTTTTGTCTGCCCGTTCCAACAGTCGGCCAATCTGCCCAAAGTGCCAACCTTCGTTATGGCTCATGGTAGCATCCATCAAGCCTTGAAACAGGTGGCTCGCCAGCTTAACGTTGGTAAAAAATTCACTCGGCGATTCTAGGGGACGATCGGCCGCACCCTTCACCATTAAGTAAAAGCTGTTAACTTGCTGCCACATCTCGGAGGAAATAATTTCTCGGATAGAGCGAGCATTTTCCCTGGCTGCCCGTAGACACGACAGGATGGAATTAGCGTAGTCATCATCAAAGGTCAAAAACTGGATTACCTTCTCAGCGGTTGCACTGCCGTAGCGTTCTTGAAACAGGGGCAAGTCACCGGTTGTCAGTACAATTGGTTCCCATTGCTGGTCGCTGCTGGTGGGGTTGTCCATCAACATGGTTAGGTTCACGTCAACGAAGCGGGCAACATTTTCGGCTCGTTCCACATAGCGGTTCAGCCAAAAAATTGAATCAGCAACACGACTCAGCATGATGAAACTATCTACTGTAACCGTAAGATTTGGTCTCCCATAACTATACCGGAGTCGTTACAAATCTTGAAGCTCCTTAGAGTCCAGGGAGCGGGTTTTGGCTGGCACTACGGTTCAATTTCAACCTTCTCGTTGGTGGTGACGACTGCTTCCACAGTCACTTTTTGAGTTTCAGGGTTGATATTCGTGATTGCCCAGCGTAGCAAATCACCCCGGCGTTCCAACTCAGCGATGATCTCTCGCTGAAGATCTGCGGGTGACTCTTGCCAGTCCATTTCTGCTTCGATAAAGTGCGTGGTCATGGTATTGTCCTCTTGCTAGTTTTTTACTTGTTTTGAAATTGCCCAAACTGTAATTCGTAGACGGTATCTTCCTGCTCAGTTTCAATTTTTAGGTGCGATCGGGCATAGGCTACACACAACAACACATAGCCCTGAGCCTGAAGTTCTGGGCTAATACCCATGCTGTCACGCTGGTCTACCTCACCCTCAAGAATCTTAGCGGCGCAGGTAGTACAAACCCCAGCATTGCAAGAACTGGGTAAATCGATGCCAGCACCGTGGGCAGCACGCAGGATCTTCTTGTCATCAGGCACTTCAATGGTATAACTCTGTCCTCGATGTAAAAATTCAACAGTATAGGTGTTTGCCATGATCGACGTAGCCTTGTCACTTGAACGGGGTTATTTTAACTTGGTTGCTCAGGAAAGTCTTGCTTGAGGATAGGTCAGTAGCTGAACGCTTTGCAATCCTAGAAATTAATCTAGCGCCCTATCATAACAGCGACATGAACCACTGCTGACAGCAGCACGTCACGCGGTTACGTTGACTGCATCTGGGACAATAGCTGAAGGCTCTGTGGACTCTGCTGCAACAGGCTCTGTCGGCTCTGCTTCAGCGGGTGCGTTTTCTATCTCTGGCTCATCAGGAATTCCCAACAGGTCACGATATAGCTTGTCATAAGCTTTGGCCGATTTTGTCCAGCTAAAGTCCATCTTCATGGCCCGTTCTTGTAGGGCTTGCCAAGCATCACGGTACCGGAAGCCTTCCCAAGCTCTTACCATGCAGGTGAATAAGTCTAGGGGTTCATAGCGATCGAAGCAATATCCCGTGCCTGTACCATCCATCGGCTCATGATGACTGACGGTATCTACCAAGCCTCCAGTTCGCCGCACAATGGGAATACATCCATAGCGCATGGCTAGCATTTGGCTAATGCCGCAGGGTTCAAACCGAGAGGGCATCAGGAAGGCATCACACCCACCATAGATGCGACGAGATAGGGCATCGCTTTGAAGCAAATAGACAGCCATGCGTCCTTTGTAACGGGCTGCCAGTTCCCACATCTGGGTTTCGTAGTAGCGATCGCCTGTACCCAACAAAATGAACTGTGAATCTGTGTAAGCCATGAACCGATCTAGGATTTGAATTACCAGATCCAAGCCCTTTTGTTCTACTAATCGCGATACCATGCCTACTAGAAAACTGCGAGAGTTGACCTCTAGTCCGACTTCCTCTTGCAGGGCAATTTTGTTGGCCCGGCGCTTGTCTAGGGTCTCTACTGAAAAGTTTTCTAGCAGGTAGCGATCG
>JANWZG010000531.1 GCA_025054735.1 Cyanobacteriota bacterium
TCTGTCCAGGCTATCGACTGTCGTTTCTGGACGGCGTTTTGGAGGTACGACGCATGCCTGGAGAACCTCACGAAACAGTTAAGAAGAGAATTGCATCTCTGCTAGAACTGTTCCTGTTGGCGGCGGGATTTGACTTTACCCCCACTGGCTCAATGACGCTAGAAAATGAAGCCCTAGCTGTGAAGCGTGAAGCCGATGAGTCCTATAAACTTGCGCCGGGGAGAAAAATTCCCGATTTAGCGATCGAAGTTGTGGTTTCTAGCGGTGGCATCGATAAACTAGAGGCTTACCGACGACTGAAGATTAGAGAAGTCTGGTTTTGGGAGGATGGCGTACTAGAGTTCTATCATCTCAGGGAACAGGGTGATGCTTTGGTCTATGAGCAGATCACTGAGAGCGAGGAAGTACAGGGCATCGATCGTGAATTATTGTCCCGTTGCATCCTAATGGCAAACCATGTTGATGCCCTAAAGACATTTCAATAGGCTATTCTGAGCAGGAAGCTAGTTAAAGAGTGAATGCGGATGATAGGACTTGAACCTACACTTCGTGAGAAACCAGAACCTAAATCTGGCGCGTCTACCAATTCCGCCACATCCGCATAACCTACTACCCATTTTAATCGACATCTGGCCACTTGGTGTGTTTTTGCAACGGACGATAGCTGATTGGATCGCTCATTAACTGTGCACGAGCAAGCACTACCACGGCTAAGACGGAAATACCTTGGTTGTGAAAGGCTTGTATGGCCGCTTGAGCTGTAGCTCCAGTGGTGTAGATGTCATCTAGGATAATGACACTAGGGGACGATCGTTGCATCAACCTGCGATCCACAACAAAAGCACCTAACAAGTTTTGGGTACGATTAGCAGCAGACAGCATGAACTGGGCTTCAGTTTCTCGGATCCGCTGCAAGCCATAGGGTGCTAAGGGCAACTCTGCTACCTGACAGAATCCTCGTGCCAACAACTCGGCCTGGTTGTAGCCCCGTTTACGCTGTTTCGCCGGATGCAGGGGAATGGGAACCACTAGGGGTTGTGAAGAACCTTGCCAATGGGGAAGTGTCTTGTGAAGTATCCGCCACTGCTCTCCCATCCATTGCCCTAGTGGACGAGCAATTTGGGGTTGGTTTTCATACTTTAAGGCAGCGATTGCCCGTCGCAGCGCTCCACTATAGTCTCCCCAAGCATATAACAGCACTTGATTCCCCAATGGCTCCTGACGAGGAGCTAACTGACAGTGCTGAAGCTGGCGTTGACAGGCAAGGCAAAATACCTGAGCTGTTGATCGCTGACAGAGTGGGCAACTAGACTTCAGGAACAGATTGAGCAGTCCCGTTAGTGGCTGAAACCATCCCATGAGCTACCTGCACCTACCAGCTAACACCGTGCCAATTACAGCCAATCAGAATAGCCAATCACAACAAAGGCAACGAATAGTGATTGAGTATGTCTCGTGCCATTCGCACTAGGTGCTCAGAGCCTTCGATCATTAGCAGATAGTGACCTTGGTGCAGATGATGCCGATAGATGCCAGCAGCACTACCTTCCCCCAAGAACCCAACCAGTGCACCAATAACTGTGCCTAGAAATCCGGTTATGATCCCAGTAGCCAGAACTAGAGTAATCGAACTCAAACCAGAGGGAACAGCTATCACCAAACTGAGGACAAGGATGGTGACTAATCCCAAGAATGACCCGATTGTCCCTAGCAATAACCCCCAGCGCATACCTTGGCTAAGGGCAATCCGCATGGGTCTGTGTAATCCAACTCGATCAGGGGTGCTATAGCCTGCCCCAACAATTGCCAGATGCTCTGGTGATATTCCCTCCACTTGCAGCATACGATATGCTTGAAACACCGCTGCTTCATTAGGAAAAACCACTACTGCTAGATGGGAACGACGGGGAACCATTGCCTTACGTAAGAGCCGCTTTGCCATAACCAGCTCGACCACCAATTGCTGCAAAAACTGGCTTAATCCTAGCGTTAGTCGGCCAAAAACTCGAATATTTATCGTGAATTTAACGATCGTCACACAGCGTTAGCAGGCTAGGAGCTGCCACGATCGCAACAACTCATCACATCATCTAACCTGTGAAGGCAACCATTACTTACGCTGAGAGAGATATTGACTACCTAAGAGAATAGCATCCCCAAGATCAACGTCCCCATCTTTATCTGCATCT
>JANWZG010000532.1 GCA_025054735.1 Cyanobacteriota bacterium
AAGCTGTGATGACGACAAGGCGCTATAAATCCAAGTTACTGCAGCCATGATATTCATTCCTGAGTAGGAAAAGCTGCATGTCATAACGTAGGTGCTCCTGGTTTGTGACGATCTGACTCTGTATAAAAAGTTGCTATACATATCAGCCCTCGGATAAGCAGGCTCAAACTACAACCGCAGATTTGCAGAATTTTTTCAGTTAGTATCTGTGCAAGCTTCTTGACTAATTGACGGCATAGTGGATGACCTATTGCCAATTGGTGCCTGTAGGGTTGCCAGTTGGTACAGAGATTTTGGAAACTAACCGGGAAGGGTGCTGCGATCGCGTATTGATAGACAACCGGCAGCGGTTCCTATGGGTTTCATGCTGTCTATGTGCATTGTTAGGTTGGTAGTCCAGGCATGACGTTAAGTTCGATTCAAGATGCAGCTTCCCCACCCGTTCAGACAATCACTGAGCCTGCACCCGTCATCTGGAATGAACCCTATCAAACGGTTACCACAGAGCACATACCTGCGATTACAGTTCCCGAAATTAGCCCGATTGCACCAGATGCCATCACAACTCACGACACTACAGCTAGTCAGCCGCTCTATCAAGTAGCTAGCCCTGAAGCCTCGATAACTCCGGAGTTTGGCACCCAGACCAGCATAGTGGCCTCCCCAGAGCACTCTCAGGAGTTGGCAAGCGCTCTCCAAGTAGCGAGGATTGTTACTCAACAGGTAGGAGATTTATCTTCATCAGCAGTGGCATTGACTCCATCCTCATCTGCCATGATTCATCAGGTTGACATTCGCATTCGTCCAGCAGGTGTTCCCATCAGCGATCGAGAATCAGCACCATCAGGGAGCATTGCCAGTTCCTTGATCCAGCCAGAACTCTTGGCAAAAGCTGGACAACCCCTCTCTATGGAGATCATTCAACAAGATTTGCATCACTTGCATCAACTGGGGCTATTTAGCGCTGTGGATGCCACCATTACTCCAACCCCAGATGGTAACGTTGTGACCTATGAGTTAGAAGAGCGAACCGTTAGCCAAGTCAGTGTGGGTGCTGGCACTGACCAGTTTATTGGGGTCTTTGGCACTGTGGGCTATCGCAACCAAAATGTTGGGATGTTGGGACAACAGTTTGATGCCAATGTGCAAGTCAGTACTACCGGTGATGTTCAGTTCTCGACTAGCTTGACGAATCCCTATCGGCGTAGTGGCGATCAGGTGGGCTATCGGGCTTATCTGTTTCGCGACCGCGTGCAGGCTAATCGCTTTGGCGGTGGATTTGCCCTTAGTCGTCCCTTTGGTGATTGGCAAGGAACGATTTCCCTTGACTATGCTCGTGTTAGCGTTCGCGATCGTGACCAATTTGGGAACCCCCTATCCTTTAGTCGCGCTATTGACGATGACTTGCTTACGCTTTCCTTAGGGCTTGCCTTCGATCGTCGCAATCATCCCATTTACCCTACTCAGGGATGGTTGTTGCGGCTAGGCACTGAGCAGGCGTTGCCGATCGGAGCTGGAAATGTGGCCAGTAATCGCTTGCGGGCAAATCTGGTGCAGTACGTGCCTTTACGATCACCCCAACCAGTTCCAGTAGCTGATGTGCTAGCCATCCGTCTAGAGGCAGCAACCGCCGTGGGTGAATTGGTACCCTACTGGTCATTTAGTCCAGGAGATCCCAGCTTTGTCAGTTTCGATCGTGTCCGTAGCTATATCCTCGGCTCCTTAGAATATCGTATGTCCCTAGCTACCATCTCGATATTCGGCACCCTAATTCCTCTCGGTGGTGTGGTGTTTATCGATGTCGGCTCAGATTTAGGATCCGGTAATACTGTGACAGGACGTATTAGCAATAGAAGCAGCGGTGTTGGTATTGGCTATGGTGTGGGCTTGCGTGCTTACTCTCCATTGGGTTTGTTGCGACTAGATGCTGGCATTGACAACCAAGGCGATTTGCGGGTGCAATTAGGGTTTGGACAGCGTTTTTGAGCGATCGCTACATCAATAAACACTTCACAACAAGGTGGCACCAGGAACTAGCACCAAAGTCTAGCAAGCACAGCGCAGCAATGTCGATAAAATGGGAATGGGTTGCTGAGACCTCAATCTGTTAGGGTGATGGCCAATTCGCCAGGGTGAATGGGGCTAATGATGTTGACCACACATGAGGCAGTATGAGTAGCGTAA
>JANWZG010000533.1 GCA_025054735.1 Cyanobacteriota bacterium
ATCCAATACAGTTGCTTTGCTTGGAAGTACAGGTCCCTTACCGTTGTCGATTGCTACACCCTTCAAACGACCCTTATTCGCTTCATAGTATGCCAAGCCAAAATACCCCAGAGCATTCTTGTCACGAGACACACCTTGTACTAGGACGTTATCGTCCTCACTGCCTGTATAGTCAGTACGGCTAGACTTAGAACGACCGACAATAGCCTCTGTAAAGTAGTCGAAGGTACCAGAATCAGCACCAGCACCATATAGAACAAGAGGAGCATCAGGCCATCCAGGACGAACTTGACTCCACTTGGTAATAGTACCCTGGGCTGCAGGTTCCCAAATCTTCTTCAACTCAGCAACAGTCATCGATGTCGCCCAGTTATTTTCAGGATTGATCACCACAGTCAATGCGTCATAGGCAACAGGCAACTCGATGTAGCTGATTCCATTAGCTTTACAGGTGTCAATTTCCCGCTGCAGGATAGGACGAGAAGCATTGGAAACGTCGGTTTCACCAGCACAGAACTTACGGAAACCACCACCCGTACCAGAGATGCCAACAGTCACCTTGGGAGCACCGGGCTGCTTTTGAAACTCTTCAGCTACAGCTTCCGTAATTGGGAAAACGGTACTAGAACCATCAACTTTAACCGTAGCAGTCTGAGCACTAGCCAAGGAAGGCACGAATGCTGCCACTAGGGCCATGAACAGACCCAAGCCAGCTAAGAGTACACGATTTAACTTAAGCTTCATTCCTTTCACCATCATAAGACTTGCTCCATGAAGCTGAACGTATAGGACATAGTTCAACACCGCTAGGCTACAAGGCGTTAGTTAAGAACTCATGATCAAAAAGTTATCAATAGTTTATGGAATACTTAAAGTTAGGTCAGAAGCTTCTGCTATTCTCATTCAAGCTAATGTCAATAGTATTATTACTGGAATAAAACAAAAGTAGTAGTGTATTTTACACTAAAAGCCACTAGGGGTTGCCATTTCCCCTTAATGTCCTTATCCATATCTACCTTTTGCCATGAGCAGTTCTGTCAAGACCAGTAGAGCTATTGACTCCCATAGTCTTCGCTAGCACCTAGCAGCGACCTACAGGCAGTTACCTAAGCGGGAGCAGCTATTGGTTCGTCTGCTATCGGTGAGTTATGAGCCACTAAATTGGAACATGATTTTGCTTTGTTGAAATTTGTTTGAAGGGTGCATGAAGCCAGGAAGGCCTTTGACAGCAGATAGCTTAAAGTCGTCTGTCGATCGCCTGCTGAAAGCTGGTGTGTTGATCCAACCGGTCGGCCAGAGTCTACAGTGTCATCCGTTGTTATCAGAGATTGCTACCCGTGATGCTGTAGAAGCAGAGCAATTCGAAGCGATGGCTGCTGTTATGACTTATGACTAAAGTATGTCCTAAGTATGTCCTATCCCACGGCGCTGGAAAGATGGCCCCTACTACTTTACAAGCGATCGGCAATTGGTACGTGAAGTGCGGTTAGCTATTTATCAACGTGATCTAGCATCGATTCCAACATTGCTGCATGACTATCAAAAACACAGCTATCAGCGAAATGCAGTTTCACTTACAGATATATTGCTAGAAATTTGTAATAATCCCTTCGATGCAGATTGGTTACAGACACTGCCATCCGAGCTACCGGATGTTGCCTTAACAGGATTCTTGAATGCATCTCTGCTAGAGTTGACCCTAGCCGATGACGCTCTAGAGCTGTTGCAAGTGAAGTGTGTAGGAGGGGGTGGCTCTACTGTTCAGCGGGTATTGCTAATTGAGCAACTCTTGCTGCGGAGCCGGTTGCCTAATGCTCAGCACGCTCTAGAGCAAATATTTCCGCAAGATAGCGTTGGTGATTTGCAGGGTTGGTTGGCTGTATTGCAGGGAGACTATGAGGCGGCGATCGGCCATTATACAGCAGCTCTAAAAGCACTTCGCAAGCTTACCGGCAAACGTAAAGCTTACTTTCCATCCGTGAGTGGTCTCTTTTTCATCCTAGCCTTGTTGCAGAAGGAAACAAGTGCATCTCTCCAGCAGGCTGAAACCTTAATTGCTTCAGCGCAGCAACCTGATCATTGGCTCTGTCTGGTTTATGAACCATTAGGAATGTTTGTGCATCTTCGGCGAGGTGACATGACCCAACGGGAGTTGCTCCTTGCCCAAACACCCTGT
>JANWZG010000534.1 GCA_025054735.1 Cyanobacteriota bacterium
CTGATGGGTTTAGCTGTTGCCTTGACCCTCTGGTTTGTTAACTGGATGGGTATCGAGCAAGTTCGAGCTAACGTAGATCAGCTTGGCATTTGGGCACCGTTGATTGTGCTGTTGCTTCGGTTGAGTAGCATTGTGATTCCAGCGTTGCCCGGCACTGCCTACTCGATTTTGGCAGGCACCCTGTTTGGATTTGTGGAAGGGTTGATTGTGATCACGATCGCTGATCTCTTAGCCTGCACAACCAACTTCTGGATTGCTAAACGCTATGGTCGGCGCATTGTGCAACGATTGGTTGGTCAACGCTTTATGGGCAAGGTCGATCGCCTCAGTCGTCGGTATCTGGAGAGCAATTTTTTCCTACTTACGGGAGTATTAATGACAGGACTGTTTGACTTTGCTTGCTATGCTGTGGGCTTAACCCGGATGCCATGGCGAAGTTTTATGGGTGCATTGGGCTTGAGCATTGTGGTTGCCAAGCCACCAATCGTGGCGATCGGCACTGGCATCGTCGAAGAGGGCAGAATTTTTCTAGGTGTAGCCCTCTTGAGTGCCTTTGCCTTAGCGATAGTGACTGGATGGTTAAAGCGAAATCAGAACTGGGATGAACCGATTGAGCATGAGGAACCGGGCTGAAAGCAGTAACTCTGCCTTTTGCTAGGGGCAGGCTGCCGCAAACTCTTGCCTTGGCCCAGTTCAAGAAGCTATCTACCGTAACCTAAGCCAGGGATTCTTACTTGTAAAAGAGCTGGTACCTACGAATTCAAGCTGACTTTGGGTAGATTCTCAGTGGGTGATTTCTCAGAGACTTGCTACCGTAAAGTTTGAACTTGTTGATATTTAGTCTCAATAAGTTAGCCATTTGTGAATTATCAACTACCCATTCACAATGTCAAATTTTCTTAAGAACTATTTGCAGCTAGATACACCAGTTCAGATTGCCTTTGTAGTGGGAGTTTGTCTCTCTGCTCTGCTTGGTGTCCTAGCCTGGACTACTGAAAACAGTCGCCTGCGGGTACAGGTTGACAAAACCGCCGATCGTCTAGTGATTAGTTTGCAACGCAAGCTCGATCGCACTATGGATAACTACGATCACCCCCAGGTGTTACTAGAATCGGTGCAGGATGATCCTCAAAACACTCTCTTGGTGCGACTAGTACGAGAAGCCTCCCAGGAGGTTGATTTAACAGATTTAGATCTATATCTGTATAACCTCGACTCAGCAAAGTGGCTGACACCGTTATCTACCTCTGCCAGCCCTAGGCCCTCATCGACTTTCCATGCTGAGAAACGCAACTTCATCTTGACCTATGCTGTTGCTACTCAACAGGCTAAGCTCATTTTTGACCCTAGTCAGCCCGTACCGATAAACCTGAACGTAATTTGCCGTAAGTATCTAGATGTCTGCACTAGGAATTTAACCATCACCACTTACGATACATGGCAATTTTTGTTGCTTCCCTCTCTAACCTATGGGGGCTTCGCAAAATATGGGTGGACTATAGGTAGCGCTGGTAGTGGTTTATTACTCACAATCATACTCGTGCTCTACTTACGGATGACTCTGCAACATGCAGCACAAATGAAAAAGCTGGTCGCAGAAAAAACCGACCAAGCGGAGAAGTTACACTATGCGTTGTTGGACTTGCAGCAAACCCAGGCTCAGCTCATTCAAACAGAAAAAATGTCTAGCTTGGGGCAGATGATTGCTGGCATTGCCCACGAAATCAACAACCCCATTAACTTTATCTATGGGAATTTGCACTATGTCGATGAGTATATTACTAACCTAGTTCAGATCATTGATGTCTACCAAGAACACCATCCCCCATCACCACCGGTGTTGGCCTGCATGGATAGGTTTGAGTTGGATTTTTTGCGGGAAGATTTACCAAATTTGTTGTCATCTTTGCAGGTTGGGGCAGAGCGAATTCGTCAACTAGTGCTGTCGTTACGCAACTTTTCTCGACTGGATGAGGCAATAGTTAAGGCAGTGGATATTCACGAAGGATTAGATAGCACCCTGCTGATTTTGCAACATCGCCTCAAAGCAAAGTCGAATCGAGGAGCGATCGCCGTTATCAAACAGTATGGCGAGTTACCCTTGGTAGAGTGCTATGCCAGCCAACTAAACCAGGTGTTTATGAATGTGATCAGTAATGCGATCGATGCT
>JANWZG010000535.1 GCA_025054735.1 Cyanobacteriota bacterium
GGCCTCATCGCCGATATGCTCATGCGCACCTACTACGAAGCGCAGGGGAAGCCAACTTATCACGTAAGAGAAGTACTAGAGAATTGAAGCCATGTCCAAAACAGCCGAAAAACGTCTCGTTCAGTTTGGTGTCTATATCGTGCTGTTGGGATGCTTTTTCACATATTTTCAAGAGTTCAAAGATAGGCCCTACCGACAGGACGAAGCGCTCGTAGCCAATTGGGCAGAGCAAGGCAACGTAATCAGTGCTTCCGAATCCATCATGCACACGTCGGCCCAACCAGGTTGGTTCATAGCCTTTGATCTGTGGATTGATATTTTAGGCAGCCAAGAGATAGTAAGTCGAGCGTTTGCTCACCTTATCATGCTTACAACACTCGCCGTTACTTATCAGATAGGAAAAAATTTTGGCAGGCCTCAAATCGGTTTTTACAGCATGCTTCTACTGGGTACGTGGCCCATATTTGCCTTCTATGGTAATGAGCTTAGACACTATGCTGCACTCTACTTAGGTTGCACTACACTTTTCCTAGCAACGCTTCGATGGCTTGATAGACCGTTGCCGCGCCACATTATTCTAGTCATTCTAGGCGGAGGACTGGCAATGCTATCGCATCTGTATGGCTACTATGTAGTCATCGGAATAGGAGCAGCAGCTTTGCTGCTTGGTCAACACCGTAATCGTCATTTTTGGATTGGACTACTAACGATCGTTGCAGGCCTGGCGATGGTTGCCTGCATCTGGTTAGTTCCCAATCTGTACGTTTTTCTCTTTTTGTCAGGCAGCCCAGCCCTTCAAGGCATACAAAACGATGTCAGAGATATTGCAAGCTGGCAGGAAATTTTGAATAACCTAGCCTTGAATCCACCATCAGCTACGTTACTGCTGCTCATCCCTGGGCTATTCATAGGATTAGAACAAATAATCTCAAAAAAAGATCGTAGTCGAAGGCAGATTGTGTATTTGTTCGTAAGTATATCGGTCATAGCTACTCTAATTTATCTTGTAAACTTGTTTGTCGTAGAACAGTTCCACTCGCGCTACGTAACAGTAGTTCTGATCTGGTTAGCTCCTGTAGGTGCAATAGCGCTAGGCCATCTCAAACGTCTTTTTAGACTTACACTTCTGGTTATTCTGCTCATAGGTTTCTTCAACGACAGCCGCGTATTTAACGGTACAGGTCCCTATTTAGAAATGGTTGATTTCATCTCAGCCTACGAATCACCCGATGCTCTCTATATCTCCGACGCCATAACAGGTTGGGAGCATTGGACTTCGAATTACTACATACAAAATCGGCTGACCCAACAGGTGAGCAGCGACCAGATTTTGTTCTTAACCGCAGAAGGTCCTACACAAAGATCAGAAATGAGAGCTTTGCAGCCCCCCCCCTCACATCTTTACTTTACAACAGCCAGTGACCAATCTTTTCACGAGCCAATACTACAGTTTACCGCACAAGAAAAGCAAGTATGGCGTATCGTTGGCTCTTATGGGCCAGCTGAAACTAGCTGGCTAGACATCTTCAAGCGATATTATATCTTGCACAGACAGCGCCATTGGGATGCTCATGAAGGAATAAACGCACTGACTGTAGAAGAGTACCGCCGCATACCCGATGACATGTATCCCATCGCACAAGCCAACGAGCTGATCCTTATGCATTGGCAGCTCAAACTGGAAGGTGAGGCCAAGCCTTGCAAAACTGTGAACCTGGATAGCTGGTGGCAAGCAGACGCAGTACCTGCAGCAAACTACAGCCTTTCATTGGCTTTGGTTGGCCAAGATGGGCAAGGAGTGTCGCAACATGGAGGAGGAATATCCCCCACGCTTTCTGGGCAATGGATAATCGATTCGCCATACTTGGATGAGCGCAACTTGCTCATCCCATGCGATTTAGCTCCGGGCACATATCCGATAGTGTTTGCTCTTTACGACAGTGAGACGCTGGCAAACGTCATTTTTACCACGCCTGAGGGTGTACCTATCGGGCGCAATTTGTTCCTCACTCAGATAACAGTTGGCACTCCCTAAAGCCTGCTCAGCAGCGCCTGAGCGCGGTTGACATACGAGAAGGACTCGGCTTTGGCCAGAGCTTTGGCGGGGTCGGGCGGGTGAGCCAACGCGGCACGCACAGCTTGGGCCAGCGCCGCGCCGTC
>JANWZG010000536.1 GCA_025054735.1 Cyanobacteriota bacterium
TGTACATTGATCACAACAATAGGCTGATTCCCTAGCTGAATCTGGCTCACCTGGGCCAGCCTGTCTAGATAAAATGCCCGATACCAAAACGGGTGGGTCGGCACTGATTCCAACACCACCCGCTCATGGGTTTGGATGGGATAACGACTAAGGATAGCTTGCCCAGAAACCACTCGCCCAAAGTGCGCCGAAGGCGGAAAATAGGGAAATGGCACGTAGCGCTTGTCCCAATTGATGGCGATCGCACCCATAGTTAGGGATAATCCTTCCGCTAAGGCAGTCACCTGGTTAACTCCAAAGGATCGTCGGGACGCAATATCAATCTCTTGCAACCCGATAATGTCTGGTTGCACCCTAGACAGGGCCGTTAACACTGTCTGCAAGTTCTGGGTAAATAACTCAGCATCCCGCTGCACTGCTTGGTTATTGGTCAAACCCGACAAATACCCGATGTTATAGGTAACGATCGTTGCCTCGTTTGAGAGAATCGCAGGAGCCTTGTTGTTGAAGGTCACTAGCTCTGCATAGCGATCGCGGGGATAGCTTGCTGAACTTGCCCACCCAAAAAAGCCTACCAGCACTAGCAGCCCTACTAATACGCTAACCCCAATCACTATCAGCACTTGAATGATGCGTCTCCCCATGATTGTAGACCGTTGATGGTCAATACTATCCTGTTCTATGCTAGTGGCAACTGGCAACAGAGTCGCACAACAGCCCCTCCCTTCATACTACTTCTCTACGCTACGACTGCGGATAGCTTGTAGTAGAGACTTCAGTCTTAATTACAAACTAATGGGTTATGGCGCTGGCTTTTGGGGAATTGGTATGAGTTTAAGATCTACATACCCTCATCTCAACCCTAATGCTGAGACCTGCTAGATTTAGCTTACAATCCCCCTTAACAAGAGGACTTCAACCCAGGCTAGTTCGAGTCCTACTCCTTAAAGGGGACAAAGGAGGAACAACTGCTAAGATTCCCCTAAACCTCCCCAAAACCTCCTCAGTAAGGTGAGCCTCAACCCAAACTAGCTCAATCCCCCCTTGTTTAAGGGGAACAAGGGGGAATCACTATGGCTCGTTGCAGGCTAAGTCTTTATAATCGGGCTTGTGGTACTGTCCTCTTACCCTTGCCTATCAGAGATACTAGAACTCTAATCCACAAGGGGAAATTCGCCTGCATCACTAGAACTGCATCACAAGGTCAGAGTTGACTGTCAAGGTTAGGTCAGCTTCAGGGTTCACAGAGATTAGAGTAACCCGGTTACGCTCTAACAACAATCCTGCCAAGAGGCCAACCCCAACACCACTGAGAACTTCTTCCGTGGCGATCGCGGTATCTCCAGTCACAGCGGCAATAGCTGCTGCTGCTGCGCCACCGAGGGCTGCATTCCGCAACACATTGCCCACATTGATACCCTGACTGATTTCTTCCGTTCGGCTGATGATTTGAGAGGTAGCATTGATGGTCATGCGGCGACCATCGACAAATACCAATTCACGGGCAACAAATTGTGAACCATTTTGAGCAGGACGTAGCTCCCCTACCACCTGAGTGCCCACAGGAATGAGCACATTGCCCGCAGGAGCAGCCACAGCTTGACGAACCCTTAAGGTAAGGGGCACGGTCTCATTGGGGGCTAGCAAGATTTTTGACTTGTCGTAGCTGACTGGAATCAGCGTGCCAGCGACAATCCGATTTTGACTAAGTTGAGGTGTGGTAGGAGCTTGCCCAACAATGTAGCTAGAATTAATGCGCACTGCTTGACCTGACTGTACTAGTGCCTGATAGATAAAGGCAGCTACGTCGGCGCGGGTTGCGATCTGGTTAGGGTTCAGTTGCCGAATATTGGGGTAGTTGACAACAATTTGGCGCTGGGTAGCGGCTGTAATACCACTGTAGGCGTAGCTGGGGATATCAGCAGCATCGTTATAGAATTGGGGCAAAATAAGGTTAGGATTGCCACTGGGGGTATAGCCTAAACCACTAGCTAGGGATACTAGGGCTTGCACACGCGGAATGTTTTGCTCAGGTAAAAACACGTTGCCAGGATAGCCACTCAAAAATTCGGTGGTGTAAGCAGTCTGCACTACACTGTATGCCCAGTAGGTACTTGGCACATCAACAAATCTGATGGCATTGCGACTTCT
>JANWZG010000537.1 GCA_025054735.1 Cyanobacteriota bacterium
CAGATGCGAGGATGGCGATCAAGATGGCCGTTGTGGATTTGGGCTTGTTGCTGATACAAAGCTTGAAATGGCTCAACGGGAAACTGATTGCCCATAGGGGATACGGGGTGAATGGGCAGACGGCGCTCTCGCAGGCCAATACTATCGGTAGAGAGGCTCCAGCCATAGTAAACTCCGCCTTGACCATAACCCAGTTTGCGATAGAGGTGATGAATCGCTGGGTAGAGTGTGGATAGGGCTATGCCAGTAGCATGAAGTTCTTGTAGAACTTGCTCCATCATGAATAGCGCTGCTTTCTGACCTCGATACTCTGCGCCGATCGCTACCCCGGCAATGCCCGTCATAGCCACACGTCGCCCCCCGAACCATTGCCCCATCGGAATTAAGGCCACTCCTCCTAGGATGTTATCTCCCTGGCGAACGATGCGGTAGTTTTCCATTCCCAGGCGGGCATAGAATGGTTCGTCTTCCCAGGCTGTAATGTTGAAGCACTGTTGCAGGATGGCACCGTAGCGATCGGCATCGGCCATGTCTCGCAGACGGCTATAGTCAAGCGGGGTCATGGTTTTCCAAAATGGGTACCAGTGTTACACCATACTCGACCTCAAAGGCTGATTTCTTGTAGTTCAAGCTCCAGATTTCAAGGCTACAGTCGTCATTAGCCACGGCTGGACGAATCCACAGATGCAGTTCTCGTTTCTCTGGGTGATAGTCACAGTAAATGCTCTCAATGGCCCCAATCTGGCGACGGTCAAGGGCTACGGCTAGCCGCAACAGAGCGCTGAGTTGCTCCACTGCTTTGCGATGGTGTTTACTGAGCAGGTTACGATAGTTTTCGTGTTTTTTCTTAGGGGGACTTTTGCGGTGATAGCGAGCAAGGTTGGCAATTGTCTCAATTTCTGTTTCTGTGTACCCCAGTAAGTCTCCATAGCGGATTAGGTAATAGGAGTGCTTGTGGTGAGCGGAATGATTCACATGGTGTCCACAGTTGTGCAAGATGGCGGCTGCCCATAGCAACTCTCGCTCTGCTGCGCCCCAATTGTGCAAGTATTCTCTCGTTTGGTCAAATAGTTCTAGGGCAAACTTGGCGACGCGATCGCTATGGCGTAGATTGACTTGATACTTCTGAGCCATATGAATTACGCTGCGCTGGCGGATGGAGCTTTGATAGAGCAGGTGATCTTCAATCAACCCGTGGGTCAACATCCAGTCCACGATCATGCCTTCGCGCAATGCCCGCTCACAGACTGTGATCTGCTCAATTGCTAGCATAGTCATGGCTTCATGGAGAATCACAGCCCCTGCTAGGATAATATCTGCCCGTTTGTCGGACATTCCAGGGAAGAGCAACCGCTCGTGATAGTTAGCTCGTCGCAGGCGATTTACCATCTCAGTCAAGTCCTTGAGACTAAACTGATAGCCATTTAAGGGATCAGGAATAAACCCCAAGGTTTCTCGCGCATGGAAAATAGCTAGGGCTTCGATCGTGCCTGATGTTCCTATTAATTTGGGGGCTAAGGAGGGCGATTGCTGACTTAGCAATGTCTTTAGTTCCTCTACAGGACGCTCTAACATCCCTCGCACGTAGGCCCGCAAGGTCTGAAATTCTATAGGGCTAATAGGGTCAGTGGTCACAAACTCAGCCGTTAACCGCACCGCTCCAACTTTGGTGCTATTGAGGGAGATAGGCTCACGACCATCTCCTAAAATTAGTTCGGTAGAACCACCCCCAATATCAATCACAATGTGAGACTGGTTCCGAAACTCGATGCCTGATAGTACTCCTAGGTAAATGCGGCGGGCTTCTTCTTGGCCAGAAATGAGGTTGATCCAAAGGCCCAACTCGCGCTCAACTCGTTCTAGAAAAGCTCTGCCATTGGGTGCTTCGCGAACGGCGCTGGTGGCTACGGCTAAAATTTCTTCTGCGTGCAGGGTTGCTGCTAGGTCTTGGCAGCGCTTTAGGGCTGCTAGTGCCCGCTCCATGGCTTCTGGGGTCAAGTCACCATTGGGAGCACGATCGCCCAAGCGGACGGTAGCTTTTTCCCGTGAAATGATGGTGAAGGCAGGTAGTGCAGGCTGTATGTTTACAACCACCATGTGGATAGAGTTGGTGCCAACATCAATGGCGGCGATGATGCGATCGT
>JANWZG010000538.1 GCA_025054735.1 Cyanobacteriota bacterium
ATTTCGGCTCGATCGACAACGACCCCCCCGCTGCTATGCGTTATACCGAAACCCGCTTAGCTGCCATTAGCCATGAAGCCCTACTTAGTGAGATTGGCGAAGCAACGGTAGACTTTATTCCCAACTTTGACAACTCTCAACAAGAGCCAGTGGTACTGCCAGCCCAATTGCCATTTTTGCTGTTGAATGGCAGTTCAGGGATTGCCGTAGGTATGGCCACCAATGTGCCGCCCCACAATTTAGCAGAAGTAGTAGATGGGTTGATTGCCCTCATCGATCGTCCCTCTCTACCCGACGCAGAACTATTTCAGTTAATTCCTGCGCCTGATTTTCCAACAGGGGGAGAAATTGTGAGCTTGACTGGGGTGTGGGATGCCTACCGCACTGGACGGGGGAGCATTGTGGTGCGGGGCATTACCAACTTGGAACAGGTGCAGGGTGCTAAGGGACGACGGCGGGACGCGATCGTGGTTTCTGAGTTACCCTACCAAGTCAACAAAGCTAGTTGGATTGAGAAAGTCGCCGAGCTAGTGAATCAAGGCAAAATCGAGGGCATTGCGGATATTCGAGACGAGAGCGATCGGGATGGAATGCGGGTGGTCATTGACCTTAAGCGTGAGAGTGACCCCGATAAAATCCTTGAAAAACTGTATAAACTAACAGCTTTGCAGTCTACCTTTGGGGCAATTTTCTTGGCCTTAGTGGATGGTGTGCCTCGCCAGTTGTCCCTGCGAGAGTCACTCCAAGCCTTCCTTAGGTTCCGAGAGACCACCCTCAACCGCCGCTATCGCCATGAGCGCGACCAAGCCAGCGATCGACTCCACATTGTCGAAGGTTTGTTGACCGCACTGGACAATCTAGATGCTGTGATTGACTTGTTGCGCCAAGCTCCCGATGGCAGCACTGCTGAAGCCCAACTGCAAAGTCGCTTTAACCTAAGTGAACGGCAGGCTAGCGCTATCTTAGGAATGCCCCTGCGCCGCTTAACGGGCTTGGAACGACAGAAACTTTATACAGAGAGGGACGAACTCACCCAACGGATGCAAGAGTTGGATAAGTTACTCAACGATCGTCGTGAACTGCTTAAGGCGATGAAAAAGGATTTGCGTACTCTGAAACGCAAGTACGGCGATCCCCGGCGCACTCGCCTTCCCCAGGGTGAGGCAGCGATGTATCAAGAACCGTCTCCTGAGGAACCCAGTCCCAACCAGCAAGAGCCAGAAACCAGTACTCAGGAGCTAGCTGCCAACGATCAGCATTCAATACCACCTACCCTGCCTGTGCCTGACGAGGCTCCAACCAATTCAGACCCAACCCCAATACCCATGACTCTCACCCATGGGGGAACTGGACAAGCAGTTACTGCTGATCCATCCACTGCTGATGCCGCTTCTTCTACCGTTTCCGCCATGGCAGTGCCTCCTACTCTAGAGCCAGTACCCTCCATGTCTGATGCCGAGGACGTGTTGTGGGCATGTTCAATCGAGCCAGGACAGCCCGCACGAGTTTCTACACCGTTGCCCCCACCGCCAGAATCATCTCCCGCCCGCCTCGTAACCCTGGATGCGGAGCCAGAAACAGTGTTGGAGTTTACCCACCAGGGATACGTGCGGCGATGGTCTCCCAAGCTATATGAGCAGATCCACCCATCGTCCGCCTTGGTGGCAGATGGAGCAGTTGTGTTGCCGATCGTCCCTGAACCTAATCTGTCCCCTCTAGAGAATTGGGTCATCCAAGCTCAACTCGTGAATACCCAGAACACCCTGTGGGTTGTTGTCAGCGATGGCAAACTGTACCCATTACCAGTCAGCACGATTCCCCTTACCAGTGCAGCCACAAGCCAGGGACGATCGCTATTGACACTATTGCCAGGCTCCGCAGCTTCTGCTGACAATACAGTGGTGCTTTCCATCATGCCGCCCACAGCAGACAGCCCTCAACCCGACCTCGTGCTGGTCAGCCACCAAGGCCGGATCAAGCGAATGCCATTGACAGAGGTTGCTGAGGTGTCTGGTCGGGGGCTGATGGTGATGAAGCTAAGAGAGAATGATCGTCTTGCCTATGCCACCCTGTTACAGCCCCGTGAACATGTCATCCTAGCCACCAGCACAGGGCGCATATTGCACCTTAC
>JANWZG010000539.1 GCA_025054735.1 Cyanobacteriota bacterium
CCTTCTCTAGGGCACGACGAGCATTCTCGTTGTAAATAATCCGTTTAGCCATAGTTCAGAACTACTCCACTAACTGTTGATCATGGTTGGTCGTTGGTCATACGTCCTCGTTACACCTCATGCACCGACCAGCGAGTAACGGGGACTACGGACAAAAATGCAGGATAATTTAGCCGACGATCGCCAAAATATCCTTTTCAGACAAAAGTACGTACTCTTCGCTACCAAGCTTGATATCCGTACCAGCGTACTTGGAGTACAGCACTTTGTCACCAACTTTCACTTCTAGCTCTTGGCGGGTGCCGTCATCGTTGCGCTTACCAGGGCCAACCGCAGCGATTTCACCTACTTGAGGCTTCTCCTTGGCGGTATCAGGCAAGTATAGGCCGCCTGCGGTTTTCTCCTCAGCAGCGCTGACCTTAACGAACACACGATCGCCGAGAGGCTTCACAGTCGAAACACTCAAAGATACGGCTGCCATACACTTCTCCAATTAACTACTTACTCATTAACGTAAAGCTCTGAGGTAAGCTACCAAGTCTAAGACTTAGCACTCTCAACCTCTGAGTGCTAATGTATCGAAGAGTGGCACTGATGACAACTTTTTGGGGGATACGGTTTACCGAACCGCACTACACGGCTAGCGATCGCCAAGGGCGGTGCTTAAAGCGACTGGTGCCTGCACGCTCAGCAAGGGCATCCGCAGCCTGTTGAGCTTCTTGCATCACATCCTCTTCAGACACCGTAACCATCTGGCGATCGTGCATCACAACCTGGCCATCAATAATCACCGTTTCGGGTTCGTTGCCCAAGGCAGAGTAAACCAGAGAAGACACTGGGGCATGGACAGGGGTTACAAACACATTGTCTAGGTTGAGTACTACCAGATCGGCCTTTTTGCCTGGTTCAATCGAGCCAATTTCATGGTCAAGGCCAATGGCACGGGCACCATCGATCGTGGCCATTTCTAACACCTTTTCTGCCGTGATAATCGTAGGATCACGGTGATAGCCTTTATGAATTAATGCTCCAAACTTTAGTGTATGGATCATATTGCTATTATTGTTGCTAGCTGGCCCGTCACAGGCCAATCCTACCGTTACTCCTGCCAGCAGCATATCGGGAATAGGCGCAAAACCAGAGGCTAGGTACATGTTGCTGCAAGGGTTGTGAGATACCTTGACATCGTGTAGCTTCATAATCCGGATTTCGCGTTGCTCACAATAGACGCAATGTACCGCCAATACATCTGGCCCCAGAAAGTCGATGTGATGAAGGTATTGCAAATCTGACATGCCAAAACGCCGCATCGAGTTTTCAATCTCAAAGGGAGTTTCGGCAATGTGAATTGTGATTAGAGCCTTTAAGTCGTGGGCTAGCTTGCGAGTTTGCTGTAATGTCTCGGTGTCTACGCTCCAAATCATGCAGGGAGCCAGTCCCACCTGAACCCTAGCGCCAGGAGTGTTGTGTTTTTCAATCAGGGCACAAGCATCTTCCAGGGCTTGGTCTAGCGGTTCTATCAAAGGCTCAGGCACGCCAACGTCTGCGCCCAGGGTCAGATAACCCCTGGCGACGATGCCTCGAATGCCAATTTCTTGAAAAGCGTGGATTACTGCCTCAGTGAGATGGCTGCGGGGATGGGCATACATAAAGTCTACAACTGTCGTGGTGCCAGACTTAATGGCTTCCACACATCCATGGCGAGCAGCAGCGTAGCAGTCTTCTGGAGTGAGGTGAACAGCAGAAGGCCCAGTCATGCATGTGAACCAGTCTTTCAAAACCCGATCGTCACCTAAACCCTTCAGCAGCGTTTGGAATAGGTGAGTATGGGTATTAATCATGCCGGGGATGATTACTCGATCGCGACAATTGAATACCGTAGCATCTGGATACTGAGACACCAACGTGTCTGTGTTGCCCACAGCTCGGATGCGATCGTCCTGGATGCAAATGGCTCCATTTTCCAGCACGTCCCGGTTGGGATTCATCGTCACAATAGTGGCTTGGGTCAATAATCGGGTCATGGCAGTCTCCACACTAACTATCCGTCTCATTGCAACAACCCCTAAGCTAGAATACTGGGGACTCTTAACAAATGGCAATGGTAACCATG
>JANWZG010000540.1 GCA_025054735.1 Cyanobacteriota bacterium
CTGGGATCAAAGAGCGCCTCTGTGACGAGGAAGGCAAACTGCGTCGATTTGTGAATTTCTACGTCAACAGCGAAGACATTCGCTTCCTTGAGGGGCAACAAACGCCGTTGAAGGATGGGGATGAGGTGAGTATCGTACCTGCGATCGCAGGAGGCTAGCTCTTTTGGATGATGGCAGATGCTCTTCGCTGATCGCCTACGGATCCAGATCCCACGGGCAAGGTTCCATAAGCAATTACCTAGTCAAGCAATAGTAGATTGCTAACCATCCAGCGAAGAGCTATTCATCATAATATTGACATGTCATTCAACAGCTTGGAGGAGTCATGAGCGACGAGACTGCAAAGCAGGCACCAGCCGCTAGTGAAGAAGAATCAGCAGCTACACCAGCCGCCGCAAAACCCAAGAAAGAAAAGCCCCCCGCCCCGGAAGATAAGCCCTTTGCTGAGTTTATTCAGCAAGACTATATTCCTGCCTTGCAGACAGCTCTGGCCCAGAAGGGAATTCAAGACATTTCGATTTCTTTAGAACATCAGGCAATCCCTGTAGTTGGGGTTCCTGCTGATCCCTGCTGGCAGGTAGTAGGACGGTGGCAACAGAGTAAGCGCCAGTTCAACCTTTACTTTCCCAATGAGTCAATTCAGGGCTTTCGTGGGTTTTCCTGTGCTGACAATGGCACCAAGCCAGCCGTGTTAGAGCCATTTCTCTGCGATGAGCGGAAAATCACGTTGGATTTACTGGTAGCCGGTTTGGTACAACGCTTGAATGGACAGAAGTGGTTAACCAGAAATTAGTAGGCAGGGAGCCAAGCAATGACGTGGCTAGTAGCGATCGCCCTCAACACAATCCTGGCCGGTGTAGCGATCGCTAGTCCCAAGAAACTATTGACCCCAGCAGGTATTGCCCATGGCTGGGCACTAGGCGTGTTGGTGTGGGGCAGCTTGGGATGGCAAGGCTACGTTGTAGTGATGACCTATTTTCTGGTAGGTTCAGCCGTTACCCGCATAGGCATGGCTGAGAAAGAGGCAGCCGGTATTGCCGAGAAGCGATCAGGCGCACGCGGGCCAGAGAACGTCTGGGGATCGGCAGCCGTAGCAGCGTTATGTGCGCTTGCTATCCTGCTGATTCGGGGGATCAGCACCGATACAATCATGACTCTGAGTAGCACCACCCTAATAGCATTACTGATGCTAGGCTATGTGGCTAGCTTTAGCACTAAACTGTCGGATACCTGCGCTAGTGAAATTGGCAAAGCCTTTGGCCAGCGCACATTTCTAATCACTACCCTAAAGCCAGTGCCCCGCGGCACAGAAGGAGCAGTCAGCCTGGAAGGAACCATTGCTGGGATTGTAGCGTCAGCAGCGATCGCCTTGATTGGCTGGATAGTTGGCCTGATTCCCCCTTTGGGCATTGCCATCTGTGTCATTGCTGCCTTTGTTGCCACAACGGTAGAAAGCCTCATTGGAGCAACCCTGCAAACGCAATTTGCTTGGCTAACGAATGAATTGGTGAATGTCATCAATACCCTCATTGGAGCCGTAGTCGCTACGGTTTTAGCAGTGGGATTGCTTCAGATTTATCCCCAGCTTCTTGCAGAGTAAAGGCATCACCCGCATGGATGCTGATGCTTTGCAGGCGCTCGTACTGCTGGGCTGTGTGTCGCACAAACCGGGTATACCGAGCCATATCATGATCCCCAATCCATGAAACACCTTGCTCACGCAGTGCCTGCCACTGGCTACCAATCAATTCTCCTAGGGTGACCGTCTCTTGCAAATTGCCCTTGCTATCTAGATACATCAAATTGCCAGCATGACGGTAAAACGGATTCCACCCCACATAGCGAGGGATAAAGTTTAGTGGCACCCTGGGTACAATGTCATTGCGATTCACATAGCGAAAATAGGATTTCTTAAACCGACTGTTAAACCACTCTACAAAGGCAGCATCCCCAATGCGGGGCTGCCCAAAGTTGTAAAGTGCTGTAACTGATCGGCCCTTAGCCAGCAAGTGAGCTGTGGCCATTGCTGCTAATGCTCCACCTAAACTATGCCCTGTGATATATAGGCAACGGGGTTGCTGTCGTTCCAGCAAATCTAGATATTTGAT
>JANWZG010000541.1 GCA_025054735.1 Cyanobacteriota bacterium
ATTGGGAATCCACAACATAAATAGTGACAGTCGTCAACGTTGGCTCCAAAGGAGCGATCGGCGTAGAAGACACCAATGACGAGGGCACAGGTGACGGTAGGGAAGGCATAACGTTTGGTGATGGCGAAGAAGCCGGCAAGTTTGACACGTCAGCAGGATTGCTACAGGCTGCCAAACCCACCAGCATGAAACCCACCAACCAACATGGTGGCCGATAAACTTGCACATTTATTACTCTGGGTGAAGCCGTTGAGTGACTGCTGGGCATAGGATACAACCACTACACCAGTTCTCTACCAGGATAGAGAGTAACTCAGCCCGTGACTGCCAACCTTTACCACTTGTAACTATCGATCCGGTCACCTGAGTAACTGCTTAGCGAATCAATAATGATTGCCCACCTTTCGATGGTGAACAGCAGTAAGGCCCTCTGGATTAGATACGCGACCAGCTTGAACTGTGCTGTAGACTAACCAGTGATCACTGCACTCCATTCGGGTTACAACCTCACACTCTAGGTAAGCTAAAGCCTCCGTAAGGATAGGAGAGCCGTTCTCCGCTGGTTGAGTTTTCACCCCGGCAAAGCGATCAGCTCCTGGTGGAAATCGTTTCAGGAAATGCTTCATCAGGTGTTGGTAGTTGCTCTCTCCCAAAACATTGAGGACAAAGTGATCACCAACCTGCATCAAGGATTCAATGGCCCGATCCTTAGCAACGGCGATCGTCAAACCTAGCGGCTCAAAACTAGTCTGGGTCACCCAAGATGCCAGCATCGCACTTGTCAGTTCCCCCTTCTTAGCTGTAATGATATACAAGCCTCCACTTAGCCGTCCCAAAGCTTTATCTAAGTCGCTACTCAGAGATTTCATCTGCTTGATAGCCTTTTCTCGCAGTAGTAACTGCCCTAGGTCAGTACCTGCTTCTTCACACAGTTGATAGGTGGCTTCATGGGGCGCTTCCTTGACCCGAATCGCTTCAAATCCGGGTACCAAGCCCAATTCTACAAATCGAGTTTGTAAGGGGTAGATCAGTTCATCATCCCCACCGTAGGACTCAACCAGCCCAACTACCTGTTTGCTATTAGCGGCTGCCAAGATAGTACCCAACGCTGCTTGGACTTGATTGGCGATCGGGCCGCTCGCAGGGGGCATGGATATCACCAACCCAGCAGCATGTTCCACTAGCTCGCGTATCTCCTGTGGGTCAGCCGACCTCAGATCCATCATCTCTACGGCAACATTGGCTTTGGTAATACCACGGGCAATCGCCTGGGAAAGACGATCGCTATAGCCATAGTCAGATACATAAAACACCGCAGCCGTTTTCTCTGCTTTGGCTTTAGACTGACTCCAGCGCTGGTAGCGCCCTGTCCATTCGCTGACATGGTAGGCCAGCAGAGGGCCATGACCCGTAGCAATCAGGTTGATATCAGGTAGCTCGCCCATACGCTTCATAGCAGACAGCACTGAGCGGGCATTGGGTGCCATCAAACAATCATAATAAAAGCGAAAATCTGGCTCAATTTTGGCCATATCAGTGTCAAACATGTCGTCATCACAGAAGTGCATCCCAAAAGCATCACAGGTGTAGAGCACAGCCGTCTTGTGGTCATAGGTGAAAATCGTATCAGGCCAATGCAAGTTGGGAGCGCTGACAAACTCTAGTTCGTGGCCGTTACCTAAATCCAAGCGATCGCCGTTTTTCACAATTAGCCGCTCAAACGGTTGATGTACTAAGTCTTCTAAAAACTGAATTGCCACCTTAGAGCCAACTACCGTAGCTTGAGGAGCCAGTGCCAACACATCCCGCACCAAACCACTATGGTCAGGCTCAGTATGGCTGATAATGATGTAATCAATCTCACGAGGATTAACTTCCAGCGACAGAGTTGGCAAGTAGAGGTCGCGAAACTTCTCATGGGATGTATCCACCAAGGCAATCTTCTCACCCCGAATGATAAAGGAGTTATAGGTGGTGCCATTTTGCAGCCCAAACTCAATGTCAAAGCGATCGCGATCCCAGTCTAACGAGCGTATCGCCCTAGTATCTGTTGCAATGTCACTGGTCTGCATCGTCAGCCGACGCGCCTTTTCCACAACTGCCAC
>JANWZG010000542.1 GCA_025054735.1 Cyanobacteriota bacterium
TGTGCTCCCCACTTTCCAGGGACCAGACTAAATCAAAGGAATTATCTGCAAAGGGCATAGCCTGTGCATCGGCTACCAAAAACTGAGCACAAGGAGCAGTGCTGCGGTCAAGCTGAGCCGATCGGGCACGTTCCCTAGCACGTTCTGCCTGTACTGGGCTGAGGGTAATTCCGGTGACACTAGCTTGGTAACGGTCTGCCAAATACAGGCTGCTGCCACCAATACCACAACCCACGTCCAAAATAGTGCGAGGGGCATCTACCTTTGCCCATGCCAGCAATTCATCAATCAAATCAATTTGAGCTTGGCGGCGATCTTTGTGCTGACGACCGTCAACCCCATAATAGCCATGGTGCATATGCTCTCCCCATACCTGTTCCCACAGACCAGAGGAAGCATCATAAAATTGTCGGATCCGCTGGTGGAGAGTGCTTGTCATGAGCGATAAACCTAAATCCGCTTAGTGTGATAGGGCGACGGTAGACCCCGCTTGCTGTGAAAGTCATCTTGTACCTTGCGGGTAAGGCGATTGGAAACTTCACGTACAATCTGGCGCAGGAGGTGGTTCCCTGTATTTTGCAGCATGGTATGGGGCAAGCGATAGATAAAGCGAGGAAATTGGATCCATACAGTAAGCTGGAGATCCCACTCAACGCGAGTCAAGACGGATAGCTTGGTGATAGTGCCATTGCGTTTGTCTTGTAGTGTGATCTCTTGGCTGGCATCTTCCACCAGGGTCATGGAGGCTTGAAAATCTATTTCATAGCCGGGTGCTTCATAGCCTGGAATTGGGATGGTTTGAATGCGGTAAACTCGATTCTCTGCTGGAATCAAATCTAGGCCAATCCTGGGTTCCACTTGATAGCCAAAGGCTCCAAAGCGCCCGATCGTAAGAGCATAGCCTGTAGTGCCGATCGGTTCTGCTTTCATAGGTGCAGCACAATCCTTAAACCAGCCACCGTGGACATCAAAGTAAGTTTCTACCGTTGCTGTGTCAGCATACATTTCCATGGCATCTACAAACCGTGTGAAAAATCGAAATGGTTTCACAGGAGTAGTGACATCCTTATCCAAGGTTTCATCCTCTACCGACATGGAATCACTATCAGATAGAGCTTCAATGTTGGATAAAGCCTCAGCCGGAGTTTCTGCATGATTTTGAGTCGGGTAGTCCGCTGGCATGGTGGATTGAGAAATCCCTAATGAATGCACTATTGCCCAGCATAGCGCACTTTTTTGCCAAGGTTTGTCAAGGGTTTGTCTGCAAATGCTTGTCACTAGGTGAAGCTGGCTGTAACACCAACTGGCGTAGATACGATCGCCAACTAGGGTGCAAATACCGCTGCCGCAGAACATCCCAGTTGGTCATCGCTGTAGTTTGGCCGTCGGTGATTGCTTGGCATAACCCAGCAGGCACACCTGTTTTCGGTAAAACCTGGGCAAGCTGGGTCTGCAACACTTGGCAATCGTGTAACGTTCCTAAATTAGACTGCACTGCTTTGATTTCAGCAATCCAAGCTCGAAACTCATCGCCGTAGAACTCTAGAAAAAACTCTGCTTGGTATCGTACCCGTTTACAGGCTTTGCGTAATTGATGGAACAGGTGACTGTTGGCATCAGATATATCGGCTAGAGCAATCAGCCAGGCAGGATGTAGCAGTAATCGAGACAGTAAGGGGCTGAGTAAGTCTGGTATCAGCGACCCTAGCGGTAGGGTAGCCAATGGCTGATAGGTAGGGTGCTGTAACCAAGCATCCCAATCTGCTTTGAACTGGGCATGGGCACTGCTGGATAATACTTGCTGCACCCGGCTAAACGCTTGGGCACGATATTTGCGCAGGGCTTTGTGGGCAGTCTTGAGGACCGGACGCTCTAGATCGCTTAGGGTTGGGGCGTAGCGATCGTTTAACTCTGCAATCTGCACATCTAAATCTCTCAGCTTGCCTAACACCCGCATTAGGGTTTGCAGGCGCTTGCCCCGAATAGATTTAGGTAGCTCTACGACCCGATCAAACACTTGCAGGGCTGTTTCTAGCCGTCGCAACTCTACCCGCATCTGGTGTAAATCTTCAGGATCTCGATCGGCTAGCACCTTCTTTTCTA
>JANWZG010000543.1 GCA_025054735.1 Cyanobacteriota bacterium
TATACGCAGCGTAGGTCGCACCGAGTAAGCCACAATGAGTTGGTTGGCCAGGGGAGCCGTGACAAGGGGTGAGAGACCAAAACCAATAATGGTCAAGCCTACTGCTAAGCCTTTTCTATCGGGAAACCATCGGGAAACAACAAAAATGGGAACTCCATAGGCAATGCCGATTCCAGTTCCAGCGATTACCCCGTAAGTGAAGACAAGGATCCCAATCTGGGTTGCAAAGCTAGAAAGAATGTAGCCTAAGCCTACAACCACACCTCCGATCGCCGTAGTGACGCGGGTACCAATACGGGGAATGTAAAAGCCTGTGATTGGCATCAGTGTAGCGTAGAAAACTAACACAACGGTATATGGCAACAGGCTTTCAGTCGCACTAATCCCCAGTTCATTTTCCAGAGGAGTTCTAAAAATACTCCAGGAATATACACTTCCTAGACACAGCAAAATAATCATGCCTAATGGAATTAGAAACCATCGGCCTTGATGTGCGGGGCATCCTAAGACCTTTAGCTTGTTCTCAGAGTGAATTGTTATACCCATAGCTTGCTTAAAGGATCAAAAAACTGAATCAACTGTGTAAGTGGGGTATGTGTAAGTGAGGTAACAAAATTACCCATGATAGCCCTACAGGTTCTCCGGAGTTTTCACATAACACCTAGAGGGTTAGCAAGACCATCAACAGCTTTGACCCCTAACATGAGATGACTAAAACCTGCTAACGTTTTCCATCAGACTGCGCCTCAAGCTTAGTACCCTTCCGGTTTTGGGCAGCGCTATGCTTTATCCGTACAGTGGTCATGCAGTGTAGTGGTCACATAGTGGTCTTCAGTCACCAGCATTGTCTGAGAATAGGTTGAAAGCCATTCTTCAGGAGGTAGACTTGATATTTCTTAGCTCAAGCTGATATCATCCAGCAAAAATTTGCTATAAATGCTCACAGGCTTATCAAGCATTTATGCGCATTTGTATGCGTATTTATATATAAACTCGTTGCATCTCTTGGTCAAGAATTAAAATATCTAGTAAGATTTAGTTTCTGAAACATATCGCCGCACGATGGAGGAGCTTTAAGGGAGCGCGATCGGTAAGCATACTAAGATTTCAAACCTAGAAACTCTGAACGTAGTTGCACATGAAGGAAAACACTGTGGCAGAACACAAACGGTTGCTGTTGATTGACGATGACCCCAACCTAATCCTCTTAGTCAAGGACTATTTGGAGTTTCGGGGTTACGAAGTGATTACGGCTGAAAATGGTCGGGAGGCAATAGAAATTCTAGAGAATGAACTTCCTGACATGATCATTTGTGATGTGATGATGCCGGAAATGGACGGCTACTCCTTTGTGAAACACGTCCGAGATGATGCTCGAACTAGTTGGATTCCCATCTTGTTTCTCTCTGCTAAGGGACAAAGCCAAGACCGGGTTAAGGGGCTGAACACTGGCGCAGATGTTTACATGGTAAAGCCCTTTGAACCAGAGGAACTTGTTGCCCAGGTGGAGTCTTCCCTAAAGCAAGCTTCTCGACTGATTCATCATCAGAATCGTGATAGCGAAGGAACCCCTCGAATTCAAGTGCCATTTGATGTGGAGTTGACTCCCACAGAAATTAAAGTCGTTCACTTTGTAGCCCAGGGCATGGCCAACCGGGAAATTGCTGAAGAAATGAATGTTAGTCAGCGCACTATTGAGAGCCATGTTAGCAATATGTTGGGCAAAACTGGTCTTCATAACCGCACTGAGTTGGCACGGTGGGCGATCGAGAACAAGATGGCCTAGAGCTGTTCATTCAGGTATTGATGACAGCAACCATTGACGAGTTCCGAAGGATGTGCAAGTAGACGAGGCGATCGTGGCTGCTTTTTGTAGTGCCGTTGTAAAATCTGCACTCAAAATATAGTGGCAAAATGCGCCGTGAAAAATGTCTCCAGCCCCTAGGGTGTCAACCACGGCTACTACAGGCACTGGTATAGTTCCGGCTAGTGCATTGGTGTAGAACTGGATGGGATCTGCACCATTAGTAATAGCAATGTGGGGAACTGCCAGCGTGCGTAAGTAGGCAACTACATCGTTGTT
>JANWZG010000544.1 GCA_025054735.1 Cyanobacteriota bacterium
TTTATTTATTGGATGTCTCTGGTCATGGCCTAGGTGCAACCCTACTCTCAGTTGCTGTGCTCAATCTACTGCGATCTCAGTCCTTGCCAGGGGTAAATTTTTACCGACCTAATCAAGTCTTGGATGCGCTGAACGAGACGTTTCAAATGAGTGAACAAAACGAAAAGTACTTTACCATTTGGTATGGTGTGTACAACCGAGTTAAGCGCCAGCTAGTTTTCTCTAGCGCGGGACATCCACCACCACTGCTACTGACTTTTGGTAATCGTGACCTGACTGGAACTCCAGTACAACTGAAGCAGCTAAAGAGTCCAGGTTTGCCGATCGGCATGTTGCCTGACACCCATTTTATGATTGCCCAATGTGATATTGCTGACAATAGTGCTCTGTACATTTTCAGTGATGGCATCTATGAAGTCAGCACAGGTGACCGGATTTCTTGGGGATTCAATGCCTTTGCTGAAATGCTAGGACACGCAGAAGGGCACGGCCACGACCTTGATCGTATCTTGCAGCATGTTTATGACATCAGCATTGAAGATCCCTTAGAGGATGATCTGTCTTTGCTGCAAGTCAAGTTTATAGGGGAATGATGCAAGAATTTAGCTACTTTTCAAGCTATTGCTTGCCTTTGCAGTGAGTGGGTCTGCACACTAGCACCCCTAATCTGTTAGTAGTTGCGCAGGGATAATCTAGAGCAGCAATGACCTACTAGAAGGCAGGACTTAACTAGAGGCAGTTGCTCTCAGAAACTCGTCTTGGTTAGCGTAGATTTCAAACACGCGATCCATACTTGTGAGTTCAAACAGCATCTTAACTTGGTCGTTAATAGAACAGATTATCAACTTTCCACCAGCGGCACGAACCATTTTTAGGGTGGCTACTAATGCCCCTAAACCAGAACTGTCAATAAATGTCACATCTTTAAGATCCAATAAGACGGTATCAGCGCCTTCTGAAACGATGTCGCTAACTTCTTTACGCAATTGACCAGCACTAACTCCATCTAGAACACCAGCAGGTTGCAAGGTTTTCAGAATCCGACTCATGATACTTAGCCTACTTTTAATCCAAAACGCTAATTGAACTTGACAATAGTTACCATGCAAGTATGTGTAGGTGCAAACGTCTCAGGCTCAGTATAGCCTGACCCTATGATTCTCTACATGGCGGCTGCTAAATTTCAGTACGCTGTCGGATTGAGATGTGTCTGAAGAACCAACATCGCTATAGCCAGTTGTTGGTATGTAGCAATTCGGCAATTTGTACAGCGTTCAGAGCGGCTCCTTTGCGGATTTGATCTCCACACAGCCACAGTTCTAAGCCATAGGGATGGGATATATCTTGGCGGATCCGCCCGACTAGCACGTTGTCTTTGCCACTAGCTGCGATCGGCATGGGGAAGTAATTTGCCTGCCAGTCTTCTACCAGTTGCACACCAGGCGCTGCTGCCAAAATTTCTCTGGCTTTGGCTGCTGGAAAAGGTTGGGCAAACTCCAAGTTGATAGCTTCAGAGTGTGCTCGCAACACAGGTACACGCACACATGTAGCGGTAATACGCAGGTTGGGTGCCCCAAAGATCTTGCGAGTTTCGTTGACCATCTTCATCTCTTCTTCACAGTACCCTAGCTCATTGAGCGGAGAGTTATGGGGAAAGAGATTAAATGCCAAAGGATAGGGCAGAGTTTCAGTTTTTGGTTGCTCTCCGTTAAGAATTGCTTGAGCCTGGAGTTTAACCTCTTCCATAGCACGTGCGCCTGCACCACTAGCAGACTGGTAAGTAGCAGCTACGATGCGCTCTATGGGCTGTACCTGATGTAAAGGATACACAGCCATGCCCATCAGAATAGTGGTGCAGTTAGGGTTGGCAATAATGCCTTGGTGGGTTTTGGCTGCTTCTGAATTGATTTCTGGCACCACTAGAGGTACGTTGGGATCCATTCGGAAGGCACTGGAGTTGTCAATCATGACGGCACCTGCTTGAACGATCGTCGGTGCCCAATCTCTAGAAGTAGAACTACCAGCAGAGGCTAATACTAGGTCTATGCCCTCGAAAGAAGAGGATTGCACAGCTTCC
>JANWZG010000545.1 GCA_025054735.1 Cyanobacteriota bacterium
CAGAGGTCTGCAAAACCTTTATTCCCCAGTTCGAATCTGGGTGCCGCCTTCAGGTTTAAATCGTTGGTGGTTGTGAGGCAATTGTCAACTAAGCTGTGCTACTGTCAACCAGACTGTGCTAGTGCAGCGATTAAGCCCAACCTAGTCCGGTAGTTTTTACTGACAGCTCGTACAGGTGTTGCCATTACGATAATTGCTACGGGGCAGCGGTATTACTGCTTTTCGTGTACACAATCCCGTTCCTTTGATAGGCATTTATCGGACTTGAGCTATGGTTGCTGGGTGACTAGCGGAGTCACTGTTTGTCTGGGCTATCGAGAGTTCACTCTAACCTGACGCTCGATCGCCAGTGCCAATTCCCCATAATGCCACTATCCATGCGCATTGAAAGGGCATTGGCCTGCTGCAAAAAACATCCCCACCCCCTTGGCTAAGGATCTGTCGCTTGGATTTGAAGACTTAGGATAAGGTCAGGTTAAAATGTCAGATACCTGTTTTGTGACCCTATGGCAGAACAACCCAGCGACGGCTACAAAATTATTACCGATAACCGCCAAGCCCGGTTCCAGTACGAAATTCTGGAAACCTATGAAGCTGGTATTGAACTGAAGGGAACGGAAGTAAAGTCGATTCGAGCAGGGAAGGTAAACCTAAGTGATGGCTTTGTGCTGATTCGGGATGAGCAAGCGTGGTTGCATAATGTCCACATCTCGCCCTACGAAACTGCAAGCCAAGTCTTTAACCATGATCCACGACGCACTCGGCGCTTATTGCTGCACCGGGAAGAAATCCGTAAACTGATCGGTAAGGTAGAACAAAAGGGCCTCACGATCGTGCCCTTAAAGCTGTACCTAAAGCGAGGACGAGTGAAGGTAGCGATTGGCTTGGCACGAGGGAAAAAATTGCACGACAAGCGCGAAGACATGAAAAAACGACAGGATAAGCGCGATATGGAACGTGCTATGAAACGGTACTAGTGATTGCTTTGATGGTTATTGTTCCTGCTTGTTTCTGGTGGTTCACCTGTTGAAACACCTGAAAACCCAGTCACCGACTGTAAAGGAGAACGATCGTCTGGGTCACCCTAGCTTAAAAGCCGTCCTTGACTAGTTCCACGGGCACTACACTGACCCCAAGGAAACGCGCCTAGAGCTTCTGGCCGATGTTGCCCACATTACCCAGTCCCACTTTCATCGTCTGCTTAAACAAACCATTGGTAAACCCCCAAGCAGTACGTCTTGCACCTACGGATCAAGCACGCTAGCATCTGCTGCGATCGACGCACCAAAGTCTCTTACGAATTGCTCAGGCCTGCGGTTTTAGTCGCAGTAGTGAGCTTAATATTACCCAGCTAGTGGGAGTTTCTCCAGAGCAATTTCGCCGATCGGCCTAGTAGGGCAGACTACTGATTATCAGACTGGCACAAAATAGTCCAATTAGAAGAGTGCTAGAATTAGCCATCAGCATTAGCATGTCATAACAATCAGCATAGTCAGGACATGGCTGCTTGAGGTTCGTAGTGAAGACTTAAGTCCTCACTACAAACGGTAAGTGCTGGGTTTGTAATGTGAGGGAGATTTCCATGACCCTTTCCATTCCACGATCCCTATCCTCTCACTTCACACCGCCACCCCTAGAAAACGGTGATGCCCTCACCCGTTCAGAGTTTGAGCGTCGCTACGCCGCCATGCCCCAAGTGAAAAAAGCTGAACTGATTGAAGGAATTGTCTACATGGCATCGCCGCTGCGCTTTGAACCCCATGCCGAACCCCATGCTGACCTAGTTGGTTGGCTCTGGAATTACAAAGTGGCAACTCCCGGCACTCGCCTAGGCGATAATTCCACTGTAAGACTTGATTTAGACAACGAACCCCAGCCTGATGCCATCCTGCTAATCGACCCCCGTGCAGGAGGGCAGACTCGGTTCAGTGCTGATGGTTATATTGAAGGGGCACCAGAACTAGTGATAGAAATTGCCGCTAGCTCTGCGGCCATTGACCTGCGGGACAAAAAACGAGCCTATCGCCGCAATGGTGTGCAGGAATATGTGGTTTGGCAAGTGCTCGATCGTC
>JANWZG010000546.1 GCA_025054735.1 Cyanobacteriota bacterium
TGAGGCAGCAACCGTCCAGACATTTATCTTAGATAAAGTCCCGTTTGTGCACGAGTTAGTTGCCCACCTCTTGTTTGCAACTCCGTTAACAATCGACCAAATGAGCTACCGGGCTGGGTCACCTGAAGCCATGTACAGGGCTGAACTATTGCTAGATAATTTGGTGATTATGGTGGCTAATGCAGTCATGCAGCCCCTGTTAAACCGGTTTGCTGGTGTGGATGTGATCAAGCGAGATTTTTATGATCGTCGCCTCGTTTCAACCCGTGAGCTGGCTAGGTTTAGAAATGATTTGTCTTGGAAGTATCGCCTTAATCAGTACGTCAGTGAACCCAGCGATATTTTTCAGAGCCAGTTTTCAATCTTAGTCTTTGGCGATCGCGGTATCAAGAAAACCACTATCTATGCTAACCGTGATCAAGAATTGGCCGTGTTGCAGGGTATCCCGGCGCTAGTTACCCTTGGTCTGGAATTGCGTGATGCTGTAGCACCTCGAATTAAAGCGGCAATTGCTTTTCTGGGCAGTGGCCTAGTCTATGTGCTCACAGATATTCTGGGACGAGGAATTGGATTAATTGGCCGAGGAATTATTAAAGGAATTGGTAATGCTGTGCAAGATCTCAGGCAACGTGAAAGGCCATCCTCCCATGAGTAAGTAGGCAATTTGTAAAAAGATTATGAGATCTATATATAAAACTTTGCAATTCCAGTCATAAATTGTTACCTTCTCAGTAGCAGCATTGGATTTGCAACTTCAAATTATCAAATTATGTTTAGGCGTGGTCTTCGTTCACTATCATCACCGTTACAGCAGAAATCGAGAGTATACGACCTTAAGGCTCGCTTAGATTGGGGGGAGCCTGCACTGACTATTATTGACGTGCGATCGCGAGAGCAATTTAATGCCCGGCATATTCCAGGTGCTGTGCTGATGCCTATGGCTGAGTTAGTGAAACGGGCAAAAGTCAGCCTCGAGTTTGAACGCGATATTTACGTCTACAGTGATACGGACGAAGAAACGGCAGAGGCTGCTGCTGCTCTGCGATCTGCTGGATATTACAATGTCTCGGAACTACGTGGTGGTGTTGCAGCCTGGAAAGCTGTCGGATTTCCGATCGAGTCGTCCTGTGCTGTAGGTAGTTGCTAGTGCTTACTAGCCACAGTGCTGTTGAGCCACTGGCTATAGTCGTTTCGATTTAGATTGCAACAATTGTCCTTACTCCAATCCCTCTCTCTGCTTCCCTTAGCTCCCTGCAAGTAGGGGGTTGGAAGCAGAACCTAAATGTCTCTTCCTAATCTGGAATGACTACAGTCAGCGATAGAAACCTTAGTCTTTATACAAGTCTTTACACGGTCATCTGTAGCGATAGTTTGGGGACTTAGCATTACCGGTCGCTCGTTACTCAGTGCTAGGTCAGTGCTCGAAGACATCCTTGTATTGTAAGAGATCGAGGCTAGCGATCGTTGGCAAACAGTGGAAACATTGCTGGGCTAAATCCCAGCGGTCTTCACGCTTGAGCATGGCTATGAGGCGATCTTTGATAGTGATTAGGTAGCGTACATCGTTGGCCGCATAGCGAAGCTGTTCAAGAGACAGATTAGCAGCGTTACCCCAGTCTGAGCTTTGGGCAGTTTTATCAAGTTCTATGTTGATTAACTCTGATACCAGATCCTTCAAGCCATGCTTAGGGCTGTAGGTACGGGCAAGTCTGCTAGCAACTTTTGTGCAAAACAGGGGTGCAACCCAAATGTCTAGGTAGTAACGCAGGGCAGCAATGTCAAATCGAGCAAAGTGAAATACCTTAAGTACATGAGATGCTTCTAGAAGCTGTTTGAGGTTAGGAGCAGCAGTTTGTCCCCGCTCAATGCGAATGACTGTCAGATGATCGTCCTGGTCACATAACTGCACGAGGCACAGGCGATCGCGATAGGGCAACAGACCCATGGTTTCGGTATCAACAGCCAGGGCTTCTGTCTGGAGATAGGTTGTCAGCATGTCATCGGGCAAATCGCGATCACACACTAGAAAGTTATCTGCACTAACGTTGTCTGCACCATCACCAACTAT
>JANWZG010000547.1 GCA_025054735.1 Cyanobacteriota bacterium
GACTACGAGCGTATTTATGGACGGGTACGCGATGCCCGCGTGAACCGTGCTCTAACGGAGCGAGGGATGAAGATTCGTTGGTTTGAGCCGATCGCAGGTATGTCAGATCTGTTGCCCTATCCCCACTATCGGGATTTTTGGTATGACCAAATGGCACAACCTCTAATTCCTACACCTGCTACCATCCGTGTCCCTGACCATATCCCTAGTGAGCCTATACCTACGTTAGCTGCTGTAGGTCACATAGCCGATGGTAAACCCATTCCTCCCGCTAGCATCCATGACGCTCGACGACTACTCCAAGATTTTTTGGCGCAAAAAGTCAGCCGCTATCACTGGCAACTCTCTTACCCAGCGGCAGCAGCAACTACAGGACTCAGCCCTCACATTAAGTTTGGGGTGATTTCCATTCGTGAATGTGTGCAGACAGCCAACCAGCTAGCAAATCATCCTGATGTCCGAATCCAGCGAGGTGTCCAACAACTGATTGCTCGGTTGCGGTGGGGTAGTGGTTTTGGGCAACGGTTTCGCTATCTTCCCCAACTAGAGATTTGTTCTCTCTACCAAATCTTCGACGATGAGGGTTGGCCATTTGATGCCGACCTCTACCAAGCATGGCAGCAGGGACAGACGGGTTTTCCCATCGTTGATGCCGCGGCACGATGTCTACAGGCAACTGGCGGCTGGTTGGACTTGAACTTCCGTAGTCGAGCCATTTATGCTAGCTTCTTGGGCAATTTACTGGGGATGGATTGGCGCTTTGGAGCGCTGCATTTCATGCGACACCTGATTGACGGTGATTGCCCGATCGATCACTACCAATGGGCAATGCAGTGTGGTGTTACCCATTGTCTAGATAAGAAGTGGACACGCATCTACAACCCAGAGCAAGTAGCTATTGATCGGTGTGACCCTGATGGAGCTTTCATCAAGCGCTGGGTACCAGAACTGGCAGACGTACCCCCCGAACGCCTAGGCAAGCCGGGTGCAGTCAATGGCTACCCCACCCCTATTCTAGATTACAAAACAGCGCGTCAGCGCCGAGTAGCTCAGCTAGAGCGCCAGCGTGCTCCACTACTCCACCAAGAAAACTGTCTACCTCTCCTCTCACGTCTGCCAGCTTCTGTAGTGCCCTTTGCCGCTGATCGGATTCCTAGTGATACCCGTTGGGCACAATCCCTCTCACCTGAGCTGTTTCCGCCACCATTAGACCTAGATTCACTCACCTTAGAAGAAGTCAATGCTCTGCGAACATGGTTTGTGGCTCATGTGGATATCAAACCCCGACGACTACCCTCTCGATCGTCATCACGGCGATCGCGCAAATCGCAGTCAGATTGTAACTATCAACAGCTTAGTCTGTTTTCCTAGGGTCAGTCTTCAGTCCCCAGTAGTCGGTGAAAAGTTAGCATAATGTCAAGAAATATTAAGAATATTAAGAAATAATTAGCTAAACGAATGAGCTTCAAAAACAAGCAATCTTAACGGTAGGCCAGCTAAATTGTAGTCCGAGATACAGAATGCCCTGTCAGGAGTTGATGAAATCATGTTCATCTACTAAAACACTATAGTCAATAGATTACTGTTAACTATGGTGTGGAATTAAGGTTCGCTCTGAAAGCGTGCCTACGCCAGTTGAGGGTAAGGTTGCCTATCTGGACTCTGACCCAGGCAAAAGGTGCAAATTAGTGCTCACACCCGTTCAATCCCCTGACTGTTCTCCGGAACTTACATTTATGAATGGTTCCACGTTAGTTCAGGAACTGTTGAGGGTAGGTGACTACCTTCCTGGAAAAGGCTGCAATTCGCAGTTCGGTTAAATCAATGTGTTCTGTCGAAGGACTATTTAACGAATCATGGCAAGACTGACATTAAACAGACGCTCGAAAGCAGGATTGAAACTGCGTTCTTTGAAGCTAGACCCAAAGTGGTTGTCACCAACCTGGTATACCAAAGGACTAGCACCTAGCTGGCAAGCATGTATTCCTCTGGCGGCAATTATCCTCTTGGTTTGGGGTTATGCTGCTGTTGCTCAAGATCCACCCCCTCCTACCCCTGAGGAAATGG
>JANWZG010000548.1 GCA_025054735.1 Cyanobacteriota bacterium
TGCCTGTGCAATAGCGACTAAACTTGTCGAATTGGGGCACAGCAGGCAGCTTGCCATAGAAGTAAATCAGCGTCAGGGCCTGACCCACAAGGGAGATAGTACCTGCGATCGCTAGGTTGCGCCAGCGTAGGTGTCCTTTCAGTTCTCGGAACAGTTGGGGATTGATGTCCCCAAGGTGATCTAGCCAATTCAGCGCCATAGTTACTGTCCTCTAGTAGGTGTAATGATTGAGACTAGTGCAAACCAGTAGTTGGTTCCCCTTAAGTTGACTTATGCCGGGTTCAACAACGCCGTTGTAGTTGATTCCCCCAATTTATGCAGATGTTTCGCCAAGGTCATGTTCAGCATTACGATCGCAGCCATCTGTGCCACAAGGCTTAACCCAATGGAAAGGAGCGATACCTTCTGAATCGTCACCCATAGCAATGGTGTAGACAGCAGCAGCACTGCCCAAATGCCATCTGGAGTTCCAGTAGCCGCTGAGTTAGAGGCTAGAACGAGAATCATAATTGGTGGCACCATTGCTACTGCCACAGTGACCCCTAATGCCCAAAGCCCTGGTTTCTTCACTTTCATCAGTAACATCCATTGGGCGATCGTAGCGTAAATCACAATCAGGCACAGGTTTAACAAGATACCTAGGGATAATACTAGGCTGGTTGTGCCGATCGCAGATGAGAGAAACATCGGCACCCAAATGGCAGCTACAATACCAGCGTTTACAGCAATGGCAATGATCGCCGGACTCTTTTCCCCCCAGAGTAAATCCTGCCCAAGAGAGCGCAATCCTGACTGGGCAGTCATCTGATGGCGATAGCGACTCCAATCTAACAGGGCTTGACGCCGAGGAGATAGCCCCGCTGTCAACACTGTAAACTTGACCAACTGCCAAATAGTCAACAGCACTGCGAGTGTAACTGCAATAGCTTCATCACTGTGCCAACTGGCCAGCGGAGATTCAGGTGTAGGCCACAGGAAGCCTAGGATTACAAGCTCAGTGTACAAATTTACTCCATAGCTCTGGGCCTTAGTCATCACCGTACCTGTTAGGTTGTGATAACAGCGGTGCAGCAGTTGCCAGATAATGTAAATCCCGGCACTTAAGTTCGTTAAGACGAATAGATGGGCAACAATGGGCTGATCACAGACTGGTAAGTTGAACCACGTGATGCCGGTTGAGTGGGAACCAGTAGCCTCCGTAAGATAGTGAGAAAATGGTTGCCACGTCGTCCACAGGTTCCAGAACATGAACAATGGCACCATCATAAACAGGATAAGTAGCGCATAGGCTAGTGCTAGTCCTGCTTCCATTAGCATTGCCCCAGCTTGCTGCTGAGATGAGTTCAGCAAGGATATCAGCATTGCAACACTGAGACAGAGCACTGTTGCGATGCCAACTAGCAGGTAATAGCTGAGCAGAAATACCAGGGGAATATGACCCTGCACCGCAGCCACAATATGCAGCGGCACTACCAACGCAACCCCTAGATATTTCAGGATGGGCACACCCAACAGTTTTCCCAGTAAAATCTCACGGGCCGATTGGGGACTCAGCCGCAAAAAGTTGAGGGTTCCACGTCGGGCTTCCCGTCCCAAATCAGTGATCAATGCGTAGGAGCCAGCTACTGGTAGCGCGTAGGGTATTAGCCAACTTACGGCTCGGAACATGTCTTGCCACCACAGTTCCCAGTTAATGAACTCACTGCCTGAAGCACCAGCCAAAAGATAACGATTGTAATCTTCGCTGGGGTCGCCGGGAAGTTTCCCTGCAAAGGCCATCACTAGCAAGAGTTGGGCAACGATTGCCCCAATTACAGCTATTGTCACATTGCGTAGTTTTAACCGTCCCTTCAGCTCTCGCATCAGTTGCGGGTTCCAATCACCGATCGCATTCAATACACCATTCATCAGTAGTCACCTCAGTTGGCTAATTTTTTATGATCCCCAGGACTACACGTCACCAATCTATGACACTTGTTTATGTCCTAGCTTTAGGAAAATGGTTTCTAGGTCTTCTTGGGTGCAATGAAACTCTGACAGGGGAATGCCTGCATAGACCAAGGAGCG
>JANWZG010000549.1 GCA_025054735.1 Cyanobacteriota bacterium
GCAGTGCCCTAGTTAAGGTGCGTAATGGATTTGTTTGGCTGCCAGTGCCCGTATGGCTAGTAACCGCTGGATTGACGTAGATAACCAGTGTAGGGGCAGCTTGAACCATAGTTGCAATGGACAAAGGACGTGCACGCTAGGATAGCAGAACAGTAGATACTTGGCGCTTAGGAAACACCGTCACTATGATTTGCTTGAACCACAGCCCCTTCACGGGTCACTATTGTCCTATACCCTGAATCAGATGTCCTATACCCTGAATCAGAATATCCCAAGTTGCTAGTATCCTAGGCATAGGTAGATAGACTGAACAAACCTGCATGGATGTAGTGAACGCTGTGATTATTTGCAATTGCCTGATTGCGATCGCCTGCTGCTGGGTAGCTTGGAAGCTATGGCAAGTAAAACAGGTGTTATCTCTGACGACGCGAGTTGTGACTCGTTGGGAACGCCAAGTATTCGAGGCCATGGCAACTGCACCTGCTAATGTGCTTAGCCTTCACAATCAGGTTCAACAGTGGCAGCTAACCTATCAGCAACTAGCAATTCACTACCATCAGCTACAACAAGCCTTAGCCTTGCTAGGATTACTGCGAGCTTGGTGGCGGTCAGGCTGGTATCCCTTCCAGGGTAACCGTCGGTAACGTGCTAAGATGCAAAAATCCTTGTCATTGGAGGCATCAGGGCTATGGCAAAGCGCTCGAAACACAACCTCAAGTGGATTAAAGAAACACTGGAACTCAAGGAAAATCACCTGTGGAAAGCGACTCCTGGCTATCAGGTTTTTGTTGCTGATCGGGGTGCAGTCAGATTTGATGTTCCGCAAGGTTGGATCTTAGAGCCGCAACAAAGCTCCTTTCGCTTCACTGACGGAAAACCACCCGATGACAATTGTTGCCTAGAGGTGTCGTTTAACCGCTTGCCCCCAGCAGACTATAGCCAAATCCCCTTGCCTAGATTATTGCGGCAGGTTGTTGATCGCGACACCCGCAATGTCATCAAACGCAGCATTATCCATGAGGTCAACCGAGTTGCCCTGCGATTAGTGTGGACAGAATTGTTGTTTATGGATTCCAACGAACATCGACAAGCCTTTTCCCGCATTGCTGTTGGTCTGGGTGCCGGGATTCAATGCTTGCTTACCTTTGATTATTGGGTCGAGGATGCTGAACGGTTCTTACCGGTTTGGGATACTGCCCTATCTACTCTTCAATTAGGGCTGTACATCAGCGATCCCACTACAGGAGCGGCACGACCAGACTAGGATTTTGCTGAAACGATTGTCTCTAGCAAGCTCTGCTCCAAGGCCATAACGGGTTTAGTGTGATTAATTTGAACCATGACCTCGTGGATACCAAACCTCTGATTCAGCAAGATTTGTATGGTCTGACATAACTGATCACGGTAGGGGCCACTGTCTTCACCCCTATCCCTGGCAACGGTGACCCCAACGGCAACAATCTCCTGCCCAGGAGCGATCGTCCAGACCCGCAGGTGCTCGATGCTAGCTACCCCCTCAATTTCGTGGATACACTGCCGGATAGCTGCCAGATTTAGGTGACTAGGTGTCTGCTCTAGCAAGATGGCCACACTTTGCTTAAGCAGGGGTAAAGTGCCCATTACAATCAACACAGTCACAAACAAGCTCACAACCCCATCTGCCCAAACCCAATGGAATGCCCAGATGGCGATCGCGGCTAACAGCACCCCCAAGGAACCAACCATATCCGCCACCATGTGCAAAAATGCACCCTTCAGGTTGAGATCATGGTGGCTGTCTTGATGCAACATGATTACGTTGATGCCGTTAACCATCACCCCAATTCCGGCTGTAATCATCATCGGCAAGCTGAGAATGTCCGCAGGAGGTTGTTGCAAATGGACAATTGCTTCCCAGCCAATCCGCAGGGCGATCGCCACCAACCCAGCCCCATTCACCAACGCTGCTAAAATTTCTACCCGACGATAGCCAAAGGGTGCTCGTTCTGAGACTGGAAACCGCGCCATCCAAGTTGCCAACAGCGCTAGTCCCAGGGCCAAGCCATCCGATGCCATATGTCCTGA
>JANWZG010000550.1 GCA_025054735.1 Cyanobacteriota bacterium
TTGTTTGCGATCGTGACTAAACTCTGCGATCAAGCGATTGCGAGCCTCCTGAATCTCATCAAATGAGGCATCTTCGGTAACGCCAAGCTGTTCATAAGCACTTAGATCACTCATCGAAAACCTCCGACGCTGTAACTGCAAAGCCTACCTTAGCTAAGGACAAGCACAATTTCACCTTACTACAGTAAGCACCTATCTAAAACAACACCGTTAATTACTAAAGAAGCATCGTCTAGCTTAACACAGAGGACGAGGAGGGTGCCAAGCTTTGGGAGAAGGGACTGGGGGATAAGGGCTTGCGCGGGTAACATGCTCTGCTTTTACAATCCTAACGTTTCCTGTAGTTGCCCTTGGTCAATTGACAGATGACTCCAGTAGCTAAGCCTTGCCGTTGTCATTCACCACCATTACTCTGCTCAATGTTTGATATTCTCGATGCAGGGTGCAAGTCTATCCTAATACTAATCAAACTGAACCACGGTCGGTTTGCAAGTAAGCTGTTCGCCTGACTTAATGCTGGTTGAATGCTAATTGACAGTGTGCATGGAATAAGCTAGCTGGCGTATTCTAGCAATAGAGAAGCATCTCTATAATGAATGCTATTCTCAGACTAATACTGCTCTGATTTGTATCCGCTCTGTATTCGCTCCATCAGTTAACTATGGCGACATCAAATGCCAAGATCTTAGTCGTTGACGACGACCCCGCTATTCGCAATCTCATCCATCGATTTTTGGCAAAGCATGATTACCAAATGGAATCTGCCAAAGATGGCAAGACAGCGTTGGAAATTTTTGCAAGTTTTCGTCCAGATTTAGTCATTTTGGATTTGAATTTGCCTGACGTTACTGGTTACAGTCTGTGTCAAGAGATGCAGAGCCGCACTAATGTGTTTGTGTTGATGTTAACCAGCCGCACAGACGAGGCTGATAAAATTCGTGGCTTTTCCCAAGGTGCAGACGATTACATCACTAAACCCTTTAGCCTAGGAGAGTTGGAAGTGCGGGTAGAAGCCTTGCTGCGTCGGGCTAGGGACATGAAACCCCAAGAAAACCAAGTGCTCGTTTTTAATAACTTGGTCATCGATGCTGAGCGCAGAGAAGTAACCATCAACAATGAACTGATTCCCCTGACTGCCCTAGAGTTTGATTTGCTATATTTTCTCGCTAGCCATCCAGGGCGAGTTTGGCGCAGAGAAGAGTTAATTCAACAGGTTTGGGACTATGAGTACGTGGGTGATAAGCGGGTTGTTGATGTCCACATTGGGCAAATTCGCAAAAAGATTGAAATAGACACGTCGCAGCCTGCGTTAATTCAAACTGTCCGTGGTGTTGGTTACAAGTTTGAAGGTTCTCAAGCTTAAGATCAGCGGTCAACGTTAGGAAACAGGCGGCTAGGGTCTAGGACTGATTTCAGCCAATCCAAGGGTGGATGAGACGGTGATAGTCGGCGATCGTGAACCGTTTTGGCGTAGCGACAGCCCTAGGATGTTGACCCAAAGACACTGAATTAACGTTATCTGAAATTGGGCATTGGCTCTTATCCTAAGCATCACTGTTGGGAAGTAGCATAGGGATCCGTAGGGCTACTTGACATCCGTAAAGCCTTTGACAGCAGCAACTAGGGGTTTGATAGCGGGATGCTGCACCAGTTCTGTAATGGCGGTGGTGCCGCCTTCCTTCAGGGCGTTGACGATCCTGGCTTTAAGGGTAGGATTTTTAGCGATCGTCTCCACGGCTTTGGCGCTAATCTGTGCCTGACCCACGGGGGTAGTGTTGTCGTAGTCCTTGTCCAGTTGCTCTAGCAGGGCTTTAATCTCTTGGGCAGCTTGAACAAGGTTCTGGCTATAGTTGATCTGGGTGCCAATTTTATCACCCATGACTTTATCACCCATGACCTTATCGCCAGTGAACTTATCACCGTAGACAACATCACCCTGCGAGGGTTGTGGTTTATCAGTGCTCATTATGTTAGTGCCTGTGGAATTATTGGGAGCGGTCGGCTGGTGAGATAGCACCTTGGGGTAGCTGCTTAGTAAACAGTGTACGA
>JANWZG010000551.1 GCA_025054735.1 Cyanobacteriota bacterium
TGTGTAGCTGGTTTGTAGATAGTTGCCTGATGGGTAAACCCCACAATCTCCGAAGCATAGGGCTTACGTCCGTACTTGCCTATAGCCCCAAGCAGATCAGCCAGCTTCCACCCTGCCCCTGCTGACGATGGCGATCGTACCAGTAACAGGCCAGTGATTTCACCGCACAATTCTTCAATACTAGAACATTGAAACCCCTGCCAACATGCTCGAATCACTTCACAGTGCCAGTCAAGCTGCTGAATCTGCTCGGTTGCGTTGGGTTTCGTTGCTAAAAGGGCGCAGCGATCGGCTTGGTATTGCTCTAAATAGGTAGCAAATTGACGATACTCAAAGCCATCTAAGGCAGCAATACGACGTAGAATCTTGATTAATTCGGCCGTCACACTCCTGGTATGATCTGTACGATTTGTACGACAGGAGGCAAGGGTTTGTCGAAGACGAGAAAAATGGGACATTTCAACATAACGATTTGGCGAAAGGACAACCCCATCTAGCACCTAGCAACCCACCCAGTCCGCTCTCAGGTACGGTGAGATCTAGGAGCATCTCGATCGACGAATTTAAATGGTTTTCCATTCTAGCAAAACGCAAGCAGGCTTTAAAGTCTCTCTCGGAAAACTACCCTGTGCTGTCTGTGGGCTGCGCTTAGGCTACAGCTCTCTCTAGGAAGGGAGTTGTGAGGGCTAGTTTTCCGTGGTTATGGGTTTAATAATTTATGCAAAGTTTAAAGTTGACGGCTCCGCTGCGGATTGACTTCTGTGGTGGCTATACTGACATCGCTGAGATCAGCAAAGTTACCGGGACGGCGATCGCCAATGTCGCGATCGATCTCTACAGGGATGCTGCCCGCACTCAACCAGTGCTCTTGCAGGTTTTGCTAAACCGAGCGGATGGGGCTAATGGCACCGAGGAAGAACTGCGGCTGTTGTCTGCCCTCAATACCTATGCCCAAACCTATCTGCAAACCGACATGGACTATCGGCAATCCCTACAGTTGCAGGTGCAGGTGCCCGTGTCTATGGGCTTGGGAGTTAGCAGCACCCTGAGCGTATTGCTGACCAGTGCGGCGCGGTTACATCAAGGCTGGGATCTAGCCACTATTCGAGATCATGCCTTCCGAGATGCCCAACTGTTCGAGAAAGACATCCTTCAGGTCAAGGGCGGCTACCAAGACTTTATCCCGGCCATCTATGGTGGCTATAACTGGATTACGGCTGAGTCTGGTGGTCAGGGAGACGGCTTAATTAAGGATCCAGACACAGTTGCGATCGCCACCTATCCAGTACCGCCTGCGATTGCAACCTATCTCAATACCTGCGTAGTGATTGTCTATTCCCTGCGTCCGGCCTCATCCTCCAAAATCATTGATGACATTGTGAATCGCTCTACCGACCATTCTGAACAAGAACAGCGACTGCTAGAGGTATCTCGGCGTATTCATCACTACAATGTAACTTTTCATCACTATCTGTGTGAGGCGCTATCCCAGGCTGCCGATAGCGACAGCACCTCTCCTGCCCTGCCCTTTGCTCCCCAGTACTTAGCCAAACTCATTGACACCATTGACCACGCCTGGGAACTGCGACAACAATTTTCGCCCTTGGCAGCGAACCCCGTGCTCGACCAAGTGGCTCAAGCCGTTGCTGCTGATGTTTACTGCGCCCATGGTGTAGGGGCAGGGGGCAGCGTGTTGGTGTTGTATGCTAAGCCTGATCGCCTAGATAGCCTCTATCGGCAACTAGCAGCCTTGTCCCAACAGTTCAACATCACACTCTTTTATCCCAACGTCAACCAAACCGGAGTAGCGATCGACCACCCGCATTGATTCCGCCACTAGCGTTCCATCCCCTACTCCACCAACGTCCTCAAGTCAGAGAATCTAATCTTCGTGCCCTTTGTGCCTCTGTGGTTCAATTCCAACCTTATAGAGAGTGCAAGCACACCCTTAAGCTAGCGGCTGAAGCAAGTCGAGGTATATCGATGCCAGAGACAGTACCCAGGCCAAGGGACAGTAGCACGTTCAACATCC
>JANWZG010000552.1 GCA_025054735.1 Cyanobacteriota bacterium
AAGAAGTGACTGACTCTGATAACCAGCAGGGATCAGAACAACAACCAGCAGATGAGCCTTCTATTGAGTTATCGGATGCTTCATCTGATATATCTGCTCAAAGCATGCAGGACATGTCGGTATCCTCGTCTGACAACTCAGAAAGTGAGCCATCTCCGACTGATGATGCTGAACAGGTGGCTGAAGCTCAGGATGATGCGGGCAAATTGCAGCGGCTAGAGAGTGAAATTGCCGAACTCAAGGCTCAACTCGAAGAGCGTACTAACCTGTATATCCGGCTGCAGGCAGATTTTGATAACTTTCGGAAGCGGACTCAGCGAGAGAAAGAAGAGCTAGATCTACAGGTTAAGTGCTCTACGATCGCAGAATTGCTACCTGTCGTTGATAATTTTGACCGTGCTCGTTCTCAGTTAAAGCCTCAGACTGAAGAAGCGACTAACATTCATAAGAGTTATCAGGGAGTCTACAAGCAACTGGTTGATTGCTTAAAGCGTATCGGTGTTTCGCCAATGCGCTCTGAGGGTCAAGAGTTTGACCCAAGCCTACATGAAGCTGTCATTCGAGAGCCAACTGATCAATATCCAGAAGGCACTGTTATTGAAGAGTTGGTGAGAGGGTATGTTCTAGGAGAAAAGGTTTTACGACATGCGATGGTAAAAGTAGCCACTGCACCAGAGTCTAGTAGCAGTAGTACTGATTCTGAAGAGTGAGAGGATTGTAATGCTGTGGGCTAGGCCTTCCTGGTCTACTAGGTAGAGGTTGTTGTAATCTGGGATGACTCAGATTTTCAACGGTTGACCTGACGCACATGCTTCACACGCTCTAGGCGGCTAACTTAGCAGGTTTATGCGTTTGGAGTGTGCTTAAGGTCTATGTCGATGTTCCGTTTTAGGCGCTCAACCACCCTAGACTACGGAGTTCAGTAATTAAGTTTTGCTGTTAAACTTCTTGATTAGGCTGGTTGGGTTCCACGTATTCTTTGTGTATTCTTTTAGTCGAGTGTAGTACGCTAAGTACATAAAGATTTTTGATACTGGAACTGTAATGGGGTCATGATGTTTAAACCTAGTAGGTTCGGGATCTTCTCGACTAAGTAGCTTTACTGAAGGATTAACTGCAACAGAGGCTATTGACTGCAAAGTTCTAAGGACGTTCACTACCGCTAGCTATGGGAAAAGTCATTGGTATCGACTTGGGTACAACTAATAGCTGTGTAGCTGTTTTAGAAGGGGGGCAGCCTGTCGTCATCCCTAACTCGGAAGGTGGGCGAACAACCCCTAGTATGGTTGGCTTTGGCAAAAGTGGAGATCGCTTAGTAGGCCAGCTTGCAAAGCGGCAAGCCGTGACCAATGCAGAGAATACTATCTTCAGCATCAAGAGGTTTATCGGGCGGCGGTGGGAAGATACAGCCGACGAGCGCAGTCGAGTTCCATACACATGTGTTGTGGGCAAAGACAACACAGTTGATGTAAAGATCCGCGATCGCAGCTACACTCCACAAGAGATATCGGCCAGGATCTTGCAGAAGCTGAAGCAAGATGCGGAAAGTTATCTCAATGAGCCAGTGACTCAAGCAATCATCACGGTTCCTGCGTATTTCACAGATGCTCAACGCCAAGCCACTAAGGATGCAGGTACAATTGCGGGCTTAGAAGTTCTGAGAATTATCAACGAGCCTACTGCTGCTGCACTTTGCTATGGCCTAGACAAGCAAGATCAAGATCAGCGAATCTTGGTGTTTGACTTGGGCGGCGGTACATTTGATGTGTCGATTCTGCAACTTGGTGATGGTGTCTTTGAAGTGCAAGCAACTGCGGGCAACAATCACTTGGGCGGTGATGACTTTGACAACTGCATCGTTGCCTGGATGATTGAAACCTTCCAACAACAAGAAAATATAGATCTGTCTGCTGATAAGATGGCGCTGCAACGCCTGCGAGAAGCCGCAGAAAAGGCAAAGGTAGAGCTTTCAGCTTTGCCGACCACTTCAATCAACTTGCCGTTTATCACAGCAGACGAAACGGGGCC
>JANWZG010000553.1 GCA_025054735.1 Cyanobacteriota bacterium
ACCTAGCTAGTCGAGGACGCGGGGATTCTGAAATGAACATTGTAGAGGCAACCAGATACCTAGAATTACTACGCATGAGTGGCGATGAACAAAAAATTCGTCGGCTAGAAGTAGTGATTCAACAAAAGTATGCCTTGCCGTTCTCTTGTTTGATTTTTGGTATGGTGGGGGCAATTTTGGGATGCCGCCCCCAGCGAACTAGTCGTGCAACTGGATTTGGCATTAGTGTTGCAATTATCTTTAGCTACTATCTGCTGTTCTCGGTAACGGGCGTTTTGGGATGGACTGGTGCACTCTCGCCTGTGATTGCTGGCTGGGTGACAAATATTCTAGGGTTGACGGTTGGCATCATTCTAATCATGCGAGCATCGCGGTGATGCCTAGATGGTTTGCCGGGGCCAATCTCGCTAATTTGTGACTCCAAATTTAAGGATTACTGTTGTCAACATAACCTTGCAGGCTCTCTGGATCAAACTGACGCAAGATAGTTGTTGCTTGACGGGTAAGGCTATCAGAACCTCTCACAACGATGAGGTACTTGCCAGCATTCAACCGATTGCGGTAGGGCAGGGCATCGCCGCCACCAATGATTAGTCCAACACCCCCACCTACGACAAGACTCCCTAAACCACCGGATATGGCTCCTAGCAGACCACCAATCACGTGATTGCCAATCTCGCCAGCCCAGGCAAAGGTGTTTAAGCCTGTGATGAGGCTAAAGGTGGTACCTGCTAAAAATCCAAAGGGGATTAGCCACGTTGCCATGAGCTTAACCTGGCGACGAGCCTGCTCGTTGGGATCAATCAGTCCATACTCATCGGCACTTTTGTACCCCTTACCAAGAATAGTGATTTTTTCCATGGGCAGATTCTGGGCTTCCAGTGCTGAGTAGGCAGCTTCTGCCTGGATGCGATCGCGCAATACAGCTACGAGGTAGTTCATAGAGAGATGCTTGGTTATCAGAGGTTTTAAGTAGTCGTTGTCCAACCTTCCAGCTTTAGCAGTAATGTCTGCCAGTGAATTACTCGGCCAAATCTGCTGGAGTGTTACAGTTTCTAAGCATAGCGGCCATCTCAGCCTCTACAGGAATGGATTGTACTGGGTTTTGGGCTAGCCATCGCTGAAATGATCGACCACCTTGCTGCACAAATGCTTGGAGACTAAGTTGTGCTCGTCGCCGGTAAAAGGCGCATAGCGGCTCCCAGCGATCGTGATGATAAGGTGCAAATGCCAGAGTCTCGGCAGGCAAAGTGGCTAACTGCATAGCCCACTGTTGCAGTACTGTTGCCTGTAGGCAAGGTAAGTCACAGGCTAGTAACAGCACCCAATCGGTGGGTATATGCATTAATCCCTGGGTTAGAGCAACGAGGGGGCCTTGCCCTGGCTGATCTTCATGGATCCAACAAACGTTTGAAACTAGGGTCTTGTAACGGTCTGGCCAGGGGGTAATGACATAAATCGTGGGGCAACAGTTAGCTGCTACAGTGCAGACCTGCTGAAGGAGTGGAATTCCCTGCCAGAGTGAGAGCGCCTTGTCCTTACCCATGCGGGAACTTAGCCCACCAGCTAGGATAAGGGCAGAGAGTTCAGACATAGTTATTATCAGGAGTAACGCTGGGCAGAGTGAGGTTTAATCGCTCATAGAGGGCGTGAATGATTTCATCCGCTGATCGTGGGTTCAGGATTCTTAGGTCTTCTTCAGTATAGAGAAGTAAATCCGCAATGGTATGGATTTGCGATCGTCTCAAAGCTCCATGAGCTTCGTAGGACAGTTGAAGAATTTCAATAGACGCTTGTTCAACCATAACGCAAGGGTAGTGATTTATAACCTAGGGCCACTCACTAGTTTTAATTAATACAAACCGTATCAAACCCGGAGCTTTATAGATCCTTTGTACTAAGATAATAGGTTGCAACCAGTTCTGAAAAGAATATACTAGCAGGATGTCAAGCAGCAACACTGGTATTGAATGGACTGACAAGACTTGGAACCCTACTACTGGTTGTAATAAGGTGAGTCC
>JANWZG010000554.1 GCA_025054735.1 Cyanobacteriota bacterium
GCTCTTGAGTAAAGAGAATTCAACTAACTTACATCCTATTCACGTCACAATTCCTACGAATCGACAGAAGGCACGTTTCTATCCTTATGAAGGTGAAGAGTAATTTTACGTTCTCGCTAGTCAATGTTACCTGATTCTACATGAGGAAGAATTCACTTTACATCCGGATGATGCGGCACACTTTAATGCTTGAATTTCTTACTGTCTAAATGCTCTGAATGACAGGATACAGAAATTTGTTGTATCTTACAAAGCTTCGCACACATTACTTAGGAGTTACTGATGATCAGCATGATTCCTCATGTTTCACGATTGTTTGTTTACCCAATTAAATCTTTGGATCGAGTTGATATTGAGACAGTTACTGTACTCAACAGTGGTGCGCTGAGGCACGATCGTGAGTTTGCAATCTTTGACCAACAGGGCTACGTTGTCAATGGGAAGCGAAATAAAAAAGTTCATGCTTTACGCTCTAAGTTTAATCTCGACACCAACATTGTTTCACTGCGGGTGCAGGGAACCAACCACACCAATGAGTTTCATATCGAGAGGGAGCGTGATGCTCTTGAAGATTGGCTAGGTGAATACTTTGGTTTTCCAGTAGAGGTTAAACGAAACCTTGACAGAGGCTTTCCAGATGACACAGAATCTCCTGGTCCAACGATCGTCAGTACAGCAACGCTAGCAGTGATTGCCTCCTGGTATCCCGGACTTAACGTTGAAGAAATCCGTCTGCGCTTTCGTACGAACATCGAAATTTCAGGTGTTCCTCCATTTTGGGAAGATCGATTGTTTGCAAAAGCAGGAAGAGTTGTTCATTTCCAGATTGGAGATGTCCGATTTATGGGGATTAATCCTTGCCAACGCTGCGTCGTAGTTACTCGCGATTCTCAAACTGGGGCAGTTTACCCAAATTTCCAAAAAACATTTATCACACAACGACAAGCTACGTTACCTGAATGGTCAGAGCGAACGCGCTTTAATCACTTCTACCGCCTGGCGGTTAACACACAGCTACCTGTTACTGAAGCAGGAAAAACAATTTGTATTGGTGACGAACTTAGGATTGACTCATCTAACCAGTGACTTTCAATAGTTTGACCTCAAGCACCAACAACCAAGCCTTAGATAATTGTTCCAACCGATAGCTGAAGCAACAAAACTTGTATCAGGTTGCAACAGTTACCCTTACCCCAATCCTTCTCTCCGCCTCCCACTAACTGTAGCTATTAACCGGCTGTGATGTAAGCAAAAACAGGGATTGAATGCAGTTACTACTAGATCATCTAGCTCTTAGCGCAAGGGAAACCCCTGAAGAGGTAGCGGCATTGACAGGTTACAGTCGAGGGTGGATCTATGAGGGGGTATTGCTGGAATTGGTATGACTTGCTGTAGCCCAGTTCTTTGCCCATGTGAGGGTTTCATGCACAGTGTCTGGAGTAGCGGCTTCGCAGTAGAGCCGTAACACTGGTTCTGTACCACTGAAGCGGATCATCAACCATCGACCATCGGCTAATCGAAATTTGTAGCCGTCGATCGTGTTGCAGTCCACCACATGTTGTCCAGCAATGGTTTGGGGGGGTTGAGATTGCAGTTGTTCCAGCAGACGCGATCGGTCATCCATGCCAGCTAGGGTGAGGTCAATGCGATCGTAGGCTGACGCAAACCCAGTGCGCTCCTGCAAGCTGCGGTATAGGGCACTGAGATCTTGACGGGATTGGGCAACCGCTTCTAGCACGTACAACGCTGACAACAGGGCATCGCGTTCAGGAATATGGTGCCCATAGCCGATGCCACCGGATTCTTCCCCACCTAGCAGCACCTGGGTTTCTAACATGCGATCAGCAATGTACTTGTAACCGACAGGCGTTTCAAACAGGGGCAGATTGAACAGGTTGGCCACCTTAGGCATAAGGTCAGAGCCACTGACTGTTTTCACCACTTCGCCGCTATAGCCCCGGCGCATGGCCAAGTGTTCAATGAGAATGGGGATTAACACCTGGGAGCTAAGGAAGT
>JANWZG010000555.1 GCA_025054735.1 Cyanobacteriota bacterium
CTGGTGAAAGGTCAGACAGAGTATCCGGCAATTGCTGCGGCGTGGGGTGCAATGTCACTGTATACCCCCGCTCTAAATACTCTGTTGCAACCTTTAGTAATCGCTTATGCATCAAATTGTTATTATCCAGACGGTTCATAGTATCCACAATCCATTGATCAACTTAAGTCAACCGGATCAGGAGCAGGCTCGATCAACACGTGTAGAAACTCTTCACCCTGGACAAACCCTTCAGCCAGAACCTTAGACATGCCTTTGACTCGAAATGAACCATTCAAGTTGCGACGACGACTCAGAAAATCAGAAATTTGGTAGTCGTCCACGTAAATGATACCATTCAGAGCATCGCGCACCGGCTTGACAATGTTGTCACTATCTGGCACCCCACTCTCGTCACTAGATTCTACATCATAGTAATGGGTGATTACAACCCTGAGGAGATCACCGAGAGGAGCGTTAGCAGTCCATCGAGATTTAGCAGCACTCCTAACACGCTCTTTCCACTGTTGGAGACGCTTACGATCCTTAGTCTGATGGGAAACTGGCCTACCGATAACAATAAACTCGAAGGGTAGCACAGGAAAAACCTATGAAAAAACGAACGTTTGCGGGGGGTTGCGATCGGTAATGCACCAAGTTACTCAAGACTCAGCAGTAGAAGTACCCTTAAACTACTAGACCTATTCAAGCTAGAGACAGTTCCACGTTTGTAGCGGTAATGCTTGACCCTACACACCCATTATAGAGAGGGATTTTGCCTTGTAGCCGTTAATAGTGCATGTCTTCGGCCTAAGCCTACCTTCACGAGGTTCAAACCCAGACTGAACTTTGTCAACTGCTGCCCTTGGTGAAACTTGACTAACTGACTTGTCCTATTTGCCTAAAGAGCTACTCACACCTGGGATGTGCCTGGGCTATTGTCTCACAACAGGTCACCCCATCGTTCCCTGTAGTTCCGTGGTTACGGCAACGTGCATTCAACTATTCCTTGGATTGCTCAGCAAGCCTAGACTCTTCATCACTACTTGGAATCACCAGTTGGTTTTTTAATCTCAAAGGAAATAGAGCGTGAGGGCGATGGTGTTGGGTGAGTTGGCTGGAAGCTAGGCAAACTAGGGGAAACTGGAGAACTAGCGACGTTAGCAGATGGCTGTGAATTCGGAGAACGATCGTGGGTCACATCGGATGGGTCAAGGGAGAGGTGGAAGGGCAGATGCTTGTCAGCGTTGGAGGCGATTGCCAAAAACACACCTCCCAGGATAAAAATAGGCAGTGGTAAGCTCATGTGGCTGACCCATTGATAAATCTCTGCACTACCTAACAACAGAATGAAACTAATAACCCAAAATCGCATTGTCTAGCCTACTAATCTGTCATTTCACCCATACTCTAGCGAGATTTCTGTAATCAGACACAAGAATTTGTGCCTAACTGGACTACTTATAGACTACTTAAAATTGTGTAGGGTTCATGCCAAGTCAAAAGCAAACCAGCAGACTTCTCGGAAGTCTCTAAAAATTGGTTCATTGATTCTAACGTAAGATAGCTTGGAAAGAGATTCCTTCAGTTCCCCAATTTCACACATGCCACTACTCGTCCTATTTGTTGCTGTCGTTGGCACCTTGGCACTGTTTGTGTACCAAAACTGGTCACCCTCACTAGCATTGGCTTTTTTAGGCAATAGTACAAGTCCATTGCCGCTGTCGTTGTGGATGTTAGGTGCCTTTATGCTGGGAGCATTAACCACCATTGTGATGGCTGGGCTGATACGGATTGCGGCTTCTCAGCAGTTTACCAACGAGGACGAGTCAGACAGTCTGCCCAGACGATCGGCGGGTACAAGGCGATATGACCGCGATGAAGTAGAGGATGGCGATAACTGGGTAGAAGATTCGGATGAAATCGACAGACAAGCTGCTAGTCAGAGATCAATCAATAGTGAAGATGAAGACGATCGCGCTGCTACAACACCTGCCTACGACCGCGATCAAGTAGTTGATAGCGT
>JANWZG010000556.1 GCA_025054735.1 Cyanobacteriota bacterium
CACTCTGCACGGCACATTATTTCGCAATGGGCCTGGATTGTTAGACGTTAATGGTCAGCGTATCCATCACCCATTTGATGGAGATGGCATGGTCTGTGCGATCGCCTTCCACAACGGCCGTGCCCACTTCCGTAATCGCTTTGTCAAGACAGCGGGCTATCTAGCCGAGCAAAAAGCTGGCAGGATTTTGTACCGAGGTGTGTTCGGCACTCAAAAGCCAGGAGGCTGGCTAGCGAATATCTTTGACCTAGGCCTGAAAAATATTGCTAACACCCAAGTAATCTACTGGGGTAGTAAATTGCTAGCTCTATGGGAAGCCGCTGAACCCTATCGCTTAGATCCCCACACCCTGGAAACCCTTGGCTTAGAATACTTCGATGGCCAACTGTCTCCAGGTGATGCCTTTGCTGCCCACCCTCGGATTGATCCGGGTGATGGAACTAGGGAACCCCGGCTGGTCAATTTCTCGATTAAGCCAGGACTCTCCACTGCTATTACAGTCTATGAGCTAAATCTGGCTGGGCAAATCGTAGAGACCTATACCCACTACGTGCCTGGATTTGCCTTTATCCACGATTTTGTTATTACTCCTCGATACTGCATCTTTTTCCAAAATCCTGTTGACTTTAATCCTCTGCCCTACGTGTTCGGTCTGCGAGGGGCAGGGGAGTGTCTGCGGTTTCACCCTGAGCGTCCTACTCGTGTGATTGTTATCCCTCGTCCGCACAGTTTTGAGGCTGATGAGCAAATACCTTCTCAGCCCTATGTTCTTGAAACCCAGGCTGGTTTTGTGTTTCATCATGCGAATGCCTTTGCCCAGGGTGATCGACTAGTCGTAGACTCGGTTTGCTATGCTTCTTTTCCAGAGCTGCAACCAGGGACAGATTTTGAAGAGGTTGACTTTGCTGCCCTGCCACCAGGGCAACTCTGGCGCTTTCAGCTAGATCTGACTAACAAAACTGTAGATCGCCACTTGCTAGAACCCCGCTGTTGCGAGTTTCCCTACGTGCACCCCCAACACGTAGGACGCAACTACCGCTATGTTTACTTAGGAGCAGCCCATGCACCTACAGGAAATGCCCCATTACAAGGGATTTTGAAAGTAGATCTTCACGCTAACAATCGCCAATTTTGGAGTGCTGCACCCCATGGCTTTGTGGGTGAACCTGTATTTGTCCCTCGCCCTGACGCTACTACTGAGGATGATGGCTGGTTGCTGACCTTAGTCTACGATTCAAAGCGCGATCGCTCTGACCTCGTTATCTTAGATGCTCACAACCTTGATCGTGGAACCATTGCCTGTCTTCACCTATCCCACCATATTCCCTATGGGTTACACGGCACCTTTACGCCAGAGTGTTTTGGCATCACAGTTCTCTGAGATACTGAATCGGCGTTCTTCCGAATGATTAGCCTACTGAGGCAGACACAAGTATTTGTTGATCGTCTTCCGTCAAATTATTGAAAGTTCACGCTATTTGGCCTAGCATGGTAGGATTAATGTGTGATTTTCCACGGTAGTAGGTAGCTAAACGCCAAGTTTGCTGCTGGTTAACAACATAATCACTAACTTGTGCATCTGCATAATTGTTAATCACTTGCAACCTAGTTAATACATCAGGCTACTGATTGACTGATGAGGCTACTTGTTAACCGTTCAGCTTTTCTCTGTTGGTGTTGACTTGCTATCAGACATTACTGCTTAACTGCTTAGTAGTAGCGAGTATTGTCTGCACTGGCGTGTTTGTATTCTGTAACGTCAGGAACTTCTTTCTCGGCTAAAGCTTGGTAATCGCACTCCCTTAGTTTGAGGTTTAGCTTCAACTCAGTAGGGCATACACATATATATTAGTAAGCCTGCCTTTACCCAGCGTAGAGGGGCTGTTGGTTTGTGTGTCTGACTTCTCGCTAGCTATCAAGCTGGGGTTGCTATATTGATTGAATCTTTAGCATTTCGATATTGGTGCTGTAGATGAGA
>JANWZG010000557.1 GCA_025054735.1 Cyanobacteriota bacterium
TGAATTCAACTGCTGATCCAAGGTTTATCCGATGCCAATTCAACCCTTGACCTTAGTTGACCTTGCCATTGCCCTAGGTATGGTGATTATGGCGATCGGCCTCTCGATTTGGCAGCGTCTTGACTTGGCATGGAATTTGGTCGTTGCCAGTGGGCGCACAATCATTCAGCTCTTAGTTGTTGGAGTTTTGCTGGCCGCCGTCTTCCAAATCCAAAGTCCATGGCTGGTAGTGGGCATTCTAGTAGCAATGCTCGTAGTTGCTGCTATCACCGCTCGCAACCGCATCAGTCCAACTATGCCTCGACTGGTGTTGATCGTTATCCTTTCTATGCTTACTAGCACGGTGTTGACCTTGCTTTACACTATTACCCTGGTGGTGCGCTCCCAACCTTGGTATTCTCCCCAATACTTGATTCCCCTGGGCGGCATCGTCCTTGGCAATGCTATGAATGCAGCGGCGATCGCTGGAGAACACCTTGTTAACCAGCTCCAGTCTAGTCGCCTAGATATTGAAACTCACCTCAGCCTAGGGGCTACTGCTCACCAAGCCACCATCACCTATCGCCGTGAGGCTGTCCGTGCCAGTATGATCCCTATGATCAATACTATGACCGTTGTTGGTCTTGTCACCCTCCCTAGCACTATTACTGGCCAACTGCTGGGTGGCATTAGCCCCCTCGATGCTGCTGCCTACCAAATGTTGATCATGTTCATGCTGGCTCTGGCAAATCTTGTTACTGCCCTCCTGGTCACTATGGGTATTCAACGCCAATGGTTCAACGCTGCTGAGCAATTGACTAATAGGTGTTAGGTTCTAGGTGCTAGGGGTTAGGTGCTAGGTGTTAGGGTTTAGGTTCTAGAGGTTATGCTTTAGGCTCTGCCGCCGAATGTCAGTGTACTGTTCCACAATTCCACAATGAAGTGCAACTTCTCTAGTATCCAGATGCTATGTTGACCTAACTGCGGTTCTAGAAGGAAGTGACCCATGACTATTAGTCGTCCGCTGATTTTGGGAGTTTCTGGTGCGTCTGGACTGATCTATGCTGTACGATCGCTGAAATTTTTGCTAGAGGCTGATTATGCTATTGAGTTGGTGGCCTCCAAGGCTGCCTACATGGTTTGGCAAGCTGAGCAGGGGATCCGGATGCCCGCTGAACCTACCCAACAGGAGCACTTTTGGCGTGACCAAGCAGGGGTAGCCCAGAGTGGAAAGCTCATCTGCCATGCTTGGGGTGATGTCGGAGCCACGATCGCCAGTGGATCCTTTCGGACTTTGGGAATGTTGGTCATCCCCTGTAGCATGAGTACTGTTGCCAAACTGGCTGCGGGCATGAGTTCTGACCTTCTAGAGCGGGCTGCCGATGTGCAGCTCAAGGAAGGACGCAAGTTGGTCGTCGTCCCGCGAGAAACTCCCCTTAGCCTGATTCACTTGCGCAACCTCACTGCCCTAGCCGAAGCTGGTGCCCGCATTGTCCCTGCTATCCCTGCCTGGTATCACCATCCCCAGTCAATTACAGACTTAGTAGATTTTGTGGTTGCCCGTGCACTCGATCAACTAGACATCGACTGCGTTCCCCTACGTCGTTGGCAAGGTCATTAACATTCTCAATTTGTGGCTCATTGTTTCACCCTTTACTCTTTATCCATCACCCTTTACGCTTGACTCATGACCACTTAAAAGGGCGAACTATGGGCTTAGGGGCAGAGGTAATTTGTGTTGGTACAGAACTGCTGCTGGGGGATATTCTCAACAGTAATGCTCAATATCTGGCTCAGCAGCTTGCTGCGTTGGGTATCCCCCATTATTTTCAAACGGTGGTAGGTGATAACATGGAGCGCCTTCAACAGGCGATCGCCATTGCCAGCGATCGTGCTCAGATTTTGATCTTTACGGGTGGACTAGGGCCAACTCCTGATGATCTGACTACAGAGGCAATTGCTAGCTACTTCACCACACCCCTGGTAGAACATCCAGAG
>JANWZG010000558.1 GCA_025054735.1 Cyanobacteriota bacterium
AGGGTATTGCGACACATGACCCCGCAGATGGTTGCTGGGTTGAAGGCATTTACCAATAGCTCCATGTAGCGCTGTAGGTTCCCCGACTGTTGCAGCCATTCTAAATAGCGGGAAATGGGCATGTTGTTCAAGGCTAGTAGGCGATCGAAGGTGATGCCGTGCTGTCGCTGTAGGTAGGTCTTCCATTCCTGTTCTAGAGAATGTTGATGGCTAGCTAAAAATGCACCCACTGGATTCATCATCAGGGTTAGCCGTCGCTGGGGGTCACCCTGTCCGTAGCCCACTGCATTTAACCGCCGCAGGGCTTGCAGCGATTGTTCAAAAGCACCAGCACCCCGTTGGGCATCGGTATTGCGTTGACGATAGTGGGGCAGAGAACAGACCAACTCTACACCTTGATCCGCTAACCACCTGGGCAAATCCTCCATAGGTGGCAACAGCAATACAGTCAGGTTACAGCGATCGATCACATGCTTTCCCCTAGCAACACATTGCTCAACCAAGTAGCAAAAATGAGGATTCAACTCTGGAGCACCCCCAGTAATATCTACGGTGTGGGCATTGGTCTGGTCTAGCGCTTGCAGACAGAGATCAATGGTCTCGCGGCTCATGATTTCACGGCGATCGGGGCCAGCATCCACGTGGCAATGGCGGCAGGTCATATTGCACAACTTACCCAGGTTGATTTGGAAAATTTCTAGCTGAGCAGGAACAAGCGATCGCCAGCCATGGGCTGCTAGGGTATCAGCAAACTGTCCCTGGTATGGTGTGTGGGTCAAGTCTAGGGCAGTCAATGCCAGTCGTTGCTGGTGAGGTGCAGCTAAGGGAGACTGGCGGCGTAAAAGAGAAGTTGTTGGTTTTGGACCAGCCGCGGGGTTATCAAGGTCTATGGCTGAAATAGCAGACTGGCCGTTAAATTCAAGCATCAATCGTCAACAATACCTTAGGCTAAATAGTGATTTTTCTATGGATACCATGGCCAGGATAAATTCGAGGTGAGTATTTCCTGAAGATTTGATCAGTCGCCCATTCTCTAGTTACTCATTCTCCAGAGGTCACCGTCTAGCCTCTAAAACTCTCCTAAAATCCATTCCGAAGCCCGCTCACCTAAGTCAATAGGAATGGTTACAGCTTTGCCTAGTCGAGGACGCTCGCGGGTGACAGCGATAAATTCCTTCACCTGATTAACGCTGTTCCATGCCACTAGATAATTGGCAACCTCATCCAAATGGGCCAAATATTCCACTTCACTCATGGGAAATGACACCTGCTCTAGGTACTTCCACATAATCTGCATCACAACTTTGCCCTGAACCCGTCGCAGTTGGACATCGTAGGAATACCCCCACTTTTCTACTAGCAGTTGATGCAGTTCTTGCCCGGTCATACCTACCCCGTCATTAACAGTTGCCAGGATTGATTGGGATACGTGGTCAACGATCGTAACGAGTAATGTAATAATAATTAAAGCCTATTAACCTTACTCTGGAAACGTAAATCTGGGAACATAGCTTTGGAAGCTTTTTGAGGCTTTGCGGTAGGCCAGTGACACTGGTTGCTGTGACTACGATCGTTCCAGAGAACGATGACTACTATTCTCACAACTGTACAAGTTCGTTGTACGGATTTTATTTTGTCCTTATCTCGTTAAATAGTTGTAATACACCGTAAACCTTATGGCTCAACTCTCTAGCTCCGCAGACGTGCCCGATTTGGGACGGCGGCAATTTATGAATTTGCTCACCTTTGGTGCTGCGTCTGGTGTAGCACTAGGGATGCTATACCCCATCGTGAAATACTTCATTCCCCCCTCTAGTGGTGGCGTAGGTGGCGGTGTCACAGCTAAAGATGCGTTGGGTAACGACATTATCGTTAGCAAGTTTCTAGCGGCCCACAAGCCTGGTGAGCGTGTCCTTGCCCAAGGCTTGAAAGGTGACCCTACCTATCTAGTAGTGCAAGATGGTGGACTAGCT
>JANWZG010000559.1 GCA_025054735.1 Cyanobacteriota bacterium
GATCCAGAGACCCAAGAGATTGTTCCCATTTTTAATCCTCGCAAACAAAAATGGGCAGAGCATTTTGTTTGGCAAGATAAGGGCGTTGTTATAGGAGGAACTACACCCATTGGTCGGGCAACTTGCCTGCGGCTTGATTTGAATGATACTCGTTATCCAGAGGAAGATTCTATTCGAGCAACCAGACGATTTTGGATACAAACCGGATTACACCCTCCAGCAGGTGATCCGTGTCAAGCTTGAAGTAGTGTGGCTGCCAGCCAGCTAACCCTGCGTGGCAGCGGACGGATGAAAGCTGCTGGTGTTAAGTTTAGGGTTATCCGCCGCTGTTGAACTCAATCGTTATACCGCTGCGCTGCGAGACTCTCGTAGCGCACACCATCGGTGACCGAGTGAGATTAAGGTGTGCAAGTACTCGATAGTGCTGTCGTTCTCGCTGTCGGTGGTAGAGAGCTACTCAGTAGCTCTAGGGCAAAGCCGACAGATAAAGAGGAACGATCGTCCCTGCTGAAGACCAAAATCCTTGTCCAGCACAACCTCGACAAGTCCAAATGGTGGGTGGTTGAGACTAGGTAGAGTGATCGCTTCTGTGTGCTGCTGCGTAATATTGCGTTGCAACGGACGGGACTGAGATTTGGAGGTTGGAAGAGGGAGAGCTATCGCCAGGACGTTTGCCTAGGAAGCAAAGATATATTTTTATAGCGGCCTAGCTGTGGTGATATTCAGCATTCCTGTACACTAAATATCAGCCTCAATTATCCAGGCTACTGCCACGCAATCTGCTGTCATTTTCTATGAATGCCGTTAGGTCTCCATCATCCCACCCGCTCAGGGACTATGTTCACCGCCTCGAAACAGGTCAGGCGTTGTTGTCTGACTCACCACAAAATTTGATGGAGGTTGTTGGCATTCTAAAAAGCTACGGTGTCGTCCTAGATGCCTATTGGAAAAACTTGGTGTACATTGCTGATCACCAGTTTTTAGTGCTGTTTCCTTTCTTCAAGTATTTCAATGGTGAAATATCGCTAGGTAAGCTACTGCGGCATTGGTGGCACGATCGCATCAACTACGAATATGCTGAATACTGCATGAGAGTGATGCTATGGCACGGCACAGGTGGCTTGGATGCCTACTTAGATAGTGACGAGTTTAAGCGTCTTGCCCAGCAGTCTATTCAAGCAGCCATCAAAGGTAACTGGCTTATACAGGCGATCGACCGAGCATTTCCTGAGTTTTTGCCAGAACAAATTCGGCAATTAGCCTGTTACAGCGCCTTGGGACAGTTTTGGGAGGTGATGAGTGAGATTTTTCTAACCCTTTCCGATCGCTACGATCAGGGCAAAATTCAATCTATTCCTCAGGTGGTGGACTACATCCAAGCAGGGTTAGTCAAGGCAGCCGCTAAGCCCATTACCTATGCGCCCGTAGTTCGGGGACAGCGCTATGACATTATTCCTGCCTCCGCTGGGCTAACATTCCTGATGGATGTAGCAGTACCCTACGTAGAGGCGGTGTTTTTCCGGGGCACTCCCTTCTTTGGCACGGTTTCCTACAATGCTCAAGCGCAACAGATTTCCTCGGATCAGGGCCAGTTTGCCTATGGTGCTCTGTATGCTGATCCGTTACCGATTGGTGGAGCAGGAATTCCGCCAACGTTGCTGATGCAGGATATGCGCCATTTTCTCCCCGATTACTTGCTAGCCCACTACCGTCAACAACTGCGGGGTGAGAGTGATATTCGGGTGAAAATTTGCCAAAGCTTTCAAAAATCCATGTTCTGTGTAACGAGTGCAGCGATTCGCGGTCTAGCTCCTTACCCGTTGGATACTACTGATGTCAACCAACAACTGGCAAACCGTCACTATCTAGAAGGGTGGATGGATCGTCTGCAAACCTCCTGTTTGTTGGCAGCTAATCAGTAATGCTTAGTATTATTGCCTGGTACCTGACGTTGCAACCATGCATCACTGG
>JANWZG010000560.1 GCA_025054735.1 Cyanobacteriota bacterium
TCAGTCCCCAGAGAGTAACACCCATTCCCTACTATTGCTTCACCGGAGATAGCTGGTAGTGAGGACTTCAGTCCCCAGAGAGTAACACCCATTCCCTACTATTGCTTCACCGGAGATAGCTGGTAGTGGGGACTTCAGTCCCCAGAGAGTAACACCCATTCCCTACTATTGCTTCACCGGAGATAGCTGGTAGTGGGGACTTCAGTCCCCAAAGAGTAGCCGGAGATAGCTGGTAGTGAGGACTTCAGTCCTCACTACAGATGTTTTGGCCAGTCTGTGTATAGAGCTACAGAGGCTGTCGAATCCCCCCTGGGGAGCGTCCAGAATGTCATAGTAGATGTAGAACTAGTTGTTCGAGGAGGATGCTAGCTTGTTTGTCGATCGCCAAGGAATTGGTAACCTGACTATCTATGCGGTTTAATCATGTCCATTTCTACCTTGAAGATGCGATCGCACTGCGAAATTGCCTAGTCGAGGCGTTTGGTTTCCAGACGATCGCTCATTACGCTGACAGCCATACCCAGACCTATATCCTCAATAGTGGTTCCATCTGGTTTTTGCTGTCTTCACCACTGACCCATCAGAGTCCGGTTGCTAAGTTTCTTAGGGATCATCCGCCCGGTGTCGCAGATGTCGCCTTTCAGGTGGAAAATCTAGCGGTAGTCATGGCCCGCGCGCAACAGCAGGGGGCAATCACGACCCACAGCTTGGTTTGTCAAGGATCTGTATGTTGGGGTCAAATTCAAGGCTGGGAGCACCTTCGCCACACGTTAGTAGAGCAACCCAGGGACGGGTCTACCGTCATTCCCCTCTGGCTAGACGATCAGGCAGAACTTTACACCTATGCCCCACTAGGGAGACTATTAGGAACTCTGAATCAGGATTGTGCAACACCAACCTTTATCACCATTGATCACGTGGTGCTCAATGTACCCATGGGTCAACTGACTCACGCTGCCGACTGGTATAGCAACCTGTTTGGGTTTCAAGCTGGTCAACAGTTTATGATTCAGACGGACTATTCGGCCCTGCGTAGCCTAGTGCTTACGTGTGATGCCGTTCAGTTTCCCATCAATGAACCTGTCTCAGCCACCTCGCAGATTCAGGAGTTTTTAGATGCCAACCGAGGAGCGGGCATTCAGCATGTTGCGCTCCGTACCACTAATATTGTGGCAGCCGTAGAGCAGTTACGATCAGCTAATATTCCACTGATTTCAGTCCCTAAGACCTATTACCAGCAATTGCAGCGCGACTATCCACAGGCTATGAATTGGGCCACGATCGCCGCCCACCAAGTCTTAGCAGACTGGCACGAGGATGCAGTGTCGGCACTGTTGTTACAAACCTTTACCAGCCCCATCTTTGCTCACCCTACCTTCTTCTTTGAGATCATTGAGCGCCAAGGCTACTGGCAACAGGGGAGCTATCAACTTGTACAGGGCTTTGGTGAACGAAACTTTTTAGCCCTGGTGAAGGCGATCGAACAGGAGCAACTTGGCCGCCAATCAGCGCAGAAAGCTGCTAACGAACCACAACACAAATAGCGTCACCACAGCAGTTGCTGACAGCAGAGGCATCCCTACACTGTTAAGCATACCTGCAAGCCCACTACTGACCATTGCACCTAGCCCTAAGCCCACAATCAAGCCTACCAAGGTCAACAACAATGCCCGCCCAAATTTGCGCTCTTTGCGGTTAAGGAAGTAGAGGCAGGCTCCTACGGCGATCGCTAACGACACCTGTACCGCAGCTCCGTCTGGCGATGGAAACAGAATCAGTAACGCGCTCAGCCCTAGATTAATCACCGCCGGATAGATGATATCAGGACGCTCTGGATCATCAGCTAGGCGCTCTATCCAAGCTGGCATGGGTCTCGCTGCTGTTGCTGTCGTCCTAGGGGCAGGAGCGGCGTTTTTTTCTGGGAACCGAATCACATCGGGAACTTTGATCTTGCCTTCTTGGCGTA
>JANWZG010000561.1 GCA_025054735.1 Cyanobacteriota bacterium
GATGTTTGTGAAACAGCAACTCCTGAAATCGTCAGCTTACCTGCAGACTCAGAAATACTTCTCAACTGCACATCAGCAGGAGTGCGCTGGGCAAAGTCGAGTAAGATAGCTGACCACGGACGAATCTTGTTGAACACACCAGAGAGGGCAGCAACATCAGCTTCAATCGCTGCTGCCTGTTGATTAAACTCTTCAGCCTGCTTCAACTTAGCTTGCAATTCAGCAATCTGGGCATCTAACTCGGAAGATCTGGCCTGCAATTTAGGGGTTTCAATGTTGTTCAAGTAATACCAGTAGCCAGCAACTCCCGCAGGCAATGCTATCCCTACTAGTGCCCCTAGGATAGCAGGTAGATAACTGCCACCGCCACCACCAGGTTGTGGCCCTTTACGTCCTTTACCTGCGCCTGTATAGTCTTGCCGTCCCGGGTCATTGAGGAAATTTATGTCTAGCGAAAACATCCGTTATACCTCCCGCATTGCCAAACCCAGTACTACACCCAAACCAGGACGCTGAATGGGTGAAATCTCATCAGGTGCTTCTAGCGATAGGGCAGAAATAGGGTCAATCTGCACTGTTGTTAAGCTAAGTCGTTGAGAGAAAAATTCGTCCAATTGTCCAATACCACCACCGGGGCCAGCCAAGAATAGTTGTGCTACCTCTTGGTCATCACCCTGATTCAAATAAAAGTCAATTGACCGACGAAGTTCATCAGCCAACTCTCCAAACACCCGAATCATGGCTGCTGCACCTGGATTCGTATTATTCATTTTGGTGGTTCCCCCAATGGTATCCACTGCCATAACGGGAATAGTCATGTCTTGGAGTAGCTCTGTATTGCGAGTTTGGGGCATGTTCATGGCTCGATTGAGTGCACTTTGAACCTGGAACGTACCGATCGGCACAGTCCGAGAAAATTGTGGCACTCCTTCCACTACTATGGATATTTCAGTGCTTTCAAATTCAATATCTGCGATCGCTACTGCTTGCTGCGGTGTGTAGTCCATCAATTGACTACGAATTGATCGGATTAAAGCAAAACTGGTAATATCCAAGGTGCCAATCTTTAGGTTTGCTTGGTCAAAGGTTTGAATATAGGTATCAGTAACCTCTTTGCGAGTGGCTACTAGCAGCACTTGACGCTTCTCTATGCCATCTTCGTCCATGAAGGTGCCCAGCTTTTGATAGTCCACATCAGCTTCTTCCCTCGGAAAGGTTAGGTAAAGGCCAGCCTCTTGGTTAAGCACCATATCCCGCAGTTCTCGATCGTCTAATTCCTCTGGCACTGGAATCAACCGCGTCACAACCTCTCGCCCTGGAATAGCCGTGGCAACGCGCTTAGGTCTCAGCTTGCTCTCCTGCAACGCAGATTGAATCAAGCTAGCAACACCACTAGTATCAGCGATCTGACCTTCCTGGATATATCCTTCAGGCACTTCAACTGAGGACAAGTGCGACAACTTGTATCCCTGCCCTTGCTTTTGAATTTGGGCGATATTAATTTTGTCGGGAGTAATCTCAATCCCAACCCCTTTACCGCCAGATCCAAAACCCTTGAAGATGTTCACCGTTGATATACATTCCTATTGGACTAAGAGTTTAAGTATGTCTCGACTAAGACCGTCAGACACAGAACCGCCTAGCAAGGCATAACTATCAAGCCTACTGTAGATGCCCATCTTATAACCAGAAAGCTCTATGAATAGTAGCTAACTTCTGGGAAAATGAGCCAATTTTTTATTGTCAGGTTCCCAGCCTTGTTAACTAGAACCAAGGAAAACTCCTCGATGCTAATTACAAGCCTTACTTGGGATGTTACACAGATTTTTAGAAATGGAGCAGATCTTTTCAAAATTTGATAGCAGGACAGAAGCAGAATGCAACCATTTACAGTTGAGCCTGAGTAAACCCAAGGATGACGGTGACAAAGGTGCTTAATTTAAGCAATAGTTTCACGT
>JANWZG010000562.1 GCA_025054735.1 Cyanobacteriota bacterium
CACACTATCACTGGCGCTAATTGCTTGAGCCGTAGCAGATAGACTTGCCGTACCCAGCCATAACCATATGGCCAGGGGCAATACCCAGGTCAAGCACCACCATCGTTTCATATTGGGCTATTCCACCTACGACACAACTAACACAACTACACCAGAGCCAGATGTTCGTTACCTTACTAGAGCCAGACACCCGTTACCATAATCCTAACCCTGGTTGATGGTTGTAACCCTAGGGAGTTTTGCCCAAGTGTGGAGATGCTTGGTAACTATTGATGCGTTCAGATATTGATTTCTGCAAAATGTCAAAAAAACTGCACATTTTCTATTTCCAACCGGATTCAGTTGTTATGCTTGTGATAAGTATTCTTAGCATTCCGTGTAATTTTGGTAGCCACTTCTGTCGTTGGTTACCTGTCTGATTGGATTGGAAATTCGTACCTAGCTTGACATGAGTTGCTGCTATCAAACGATAGAGTCTAGTACGTTAGACCTGGTGTTTCTTAACTACTCAACTCCAAAACTATGACGTTACTTTTGGACTAGGTGTAGTTATTGCTGCAGCGAGAAGGTGCTAACCATTAACTAGTTTCCAACTGTGGTAGTTGTGACCCTGGGCTAGGCTTGAAACGTAATTTCTAGTTGGGTCTTGTAGCAGTTGCCATGTTGTCCAGTTTGTTCCATCCCTTGGAGCAACGTAGCATAGCTGTTCACAGACTAGTACACGGCAGCCTGAGAAGCAAAGGAGGATTGAGTCAGTCTGTTTGTGATTGCTGTTTGTCATCTTATTAGTAGCCAAGGCCATGCAAGTACCACCCGTACAGTACGATCCTCTATGCAGTCCCTACCCCATTCCTTGGAGCTGGGTCATGGCAAATCTTGCAGAAGTGAGCCAAGAAAATCGTGCAGGTACGCGATATTACCGCTCACAGTCATTGATTTCACCTGATCGTCGATATGCTGTCTACAGCCGAATTCAACTCCAAGCTCAGCCTGACTTTACGCGCAGTCGGGTTAGCAGTGTGCTGTACTTAGAACATCTGAAAACTGGTGACTTGCGGATTATTACGACCTCGTCGTCATTGATAGAGCAGTTTGGTCATAGTACTGACTACGACTATCGACTAGGAACGATCGCTATTTTGATTCCTGTAGCTTGGTCAGAACAGAGCGATCGCATCTTGGCACGAGAGTTTGAAGGGATATTTGGCTCTAGTATGGCATCGGATTGCGCAATCGTGTGGGATCGATCTATAAACCGAGTGAGAACATTTGTGCCTAACCACATTACCTATACAACTGCTGTGTTGTTGGGTTGGAGTGAGCTTCATCCTGATCGGGTGCTGTTCCGAGCAGGAAACTTGGGAGAGGATCAATGGCAACTTTGGACTGTAGATAGCCAAGGACAGACAGTGGCTGCCCCTGACGATCGTCCCCTTGTATTTGGTCAAAGCATTATCAGCAACTGGACAGGACCTCAGGTTGCTGCCTAGAGGTTTAGAACATAGCCGTCTTGAGTTAATAAGGCTCCTGCGAGGACTAGAGTCCTCACTACGAACTCTTAGCTGTATGAACAAAATCCTATGGTTATGGTAGTAGCAACTAAGAGTTACTGATGGTTCCTGTCAGTGGTGAACTAGCGGATGCATAGGGCTTGACAGGAATGCGGCCTGACAGATAAGCAAGTCGCCCTGCCTCAGTTGCCAAAGCCATCGCTTTTGCCATAGCTGGGGGATTTTGGGCTTGGGCGATCGCTGTATTGATTAGGAGTGCATCAGCTCCTAGTTCCATGGCTTGCGCAGCTTCACTAGGGGTACCAATGCCAGCGTCTACCACAACAGGCACGCCAGCATTTTCGATAATGATGCGGATGTTATCAGCATTGCGAATGCCCTGTCCAGAGCCGATCGGTGAGCCTAGTGGCATAACTGTAACACAGCCAACATCCT
>JANWZG010000563.1 GCA_025054735.1 Cyanobacteriota bacterium
CAAGGATGACCCGCTGCTGACGAGTCCCATTCACTAGCATCCCCAGTCGCGAGCCTTGGTCGGTAATGACAATCGCTCCATCCACACACTCAATCAGGGCATGAAACTGAGATATTTGGCTGTCATGCAGCACCATGCGCGACACCCGTTGGTTGTTCCATTGAGCAGGCATCGCTGCAAATTCTCGACCTAGGGCGATCGGCAGCATTAGCACTGGTGATCGCCGGGTGCCATCAGCAGGCTCATCCCAGGTCAGTTGCAGTCTCAACAGGTCACTCATGGCATAATCACGCTGGCAGCAGATGCTAGGGAGGTGCCACACCAAGGACAACCTAGCTCTAGGCGATCGTAGTCACATATCTGTTGACAGCGGGGACATTGCAGTCCGTAGGCCACAACAGCAGGTAGCGCCACATGACAAGCTTGCACTACCAGCAGCAAATCACCCAGCAGCAGGCGATCGCCTGTGGCTAGGGCAACTTCCGCTTGGGTCACGACTTGCCCATTCACCATGGGTGGATTGCTAGGCCGCAAGTTCCGCAATACAAACCGCTGTTGCTGAGGTTGAAACCCAATGTCCACATGCAAACCCGATACTGTGGGATGACTTAACACCACTTGGCAACGACTAGGATCCCGACCAAGGCGAACTGTACCCATTTGATCAGTTATCTGCCAACTTTTGACCTGCCCGGCTTCTGTCCATACTAAAGTGAGGTAATTCATGGGGTTAACTCTGGAGTAGAGAATGGATCACGCCAAAAGACGATCGTCGGGTTAATGGGTTGCAGTTGTGTGCCTGGGAAGTAAAAGCTAAGGATGCGATCGCTAGACCAACCCAATTCACCTAGACGATAGGATCCAGTTTGGCTCAGCCCTACACCATGTCCCAATCCTCCCCCGGTGAAGACAAAGCCCCTCAGAGTTTTATCGGCACCGTAGAGTGGATCTACGTGGAACAGCAGGCTATTGGGTTCGTACAGAGCATTGAGAATATTGTCTTTGTGCAAATCGAAGCTGCTCCGGTCAGTAGTGACGGTAATGCGTTGCACTCGTCCAGAAGCCGCCCGTTCTGTTACCCGCAGTTGGCGAATAGTGGTGAAATTAGCATGGGGACTGCCAATACTCTGCAAATAGCGCTTGAGAAAAGCATTGACATCCGGTAAGTACCCCGTGGCTTGCCAGCGAAAGTTATGCCAGCCAACTTCATTAAAGCCCTGCCGCAGCTTGATAAAGGCACGAAAGTTTTGCTCATTCGACAAGGGACGATTGGCAAGATCCCAGACAGGGTTGACGGCATCGACAACAGCCCGCAGATAGGGTCGAGGGGAACCGTTCCACACATCGGTGAAGGAGGCAGTGACTCCTCCTGTGGTGGAAGAATAGAGGGCATCCACCAGTTCGTTGCGAAAGGTCAGCACTAGGCCACGGGTAGCCGCGATCGCCCGATCAGTCTTGGGATGAGCACCCTTTAACCCCCAATACACTTGGCACTGAGTATCGGCACAGAGTTCATAGTCATCAATAGCGAAACGACGCAGATTGCGCAGGGCATAGGTACGGGCAAGGATGGCCTGGGCTTCGATCGTTGCCGGTGGCGCTGCTAGGCCGATCTCGTGGGGAACCACACCCCGCAAGTAGGCTTCTAAGGGCACATGGTTCACCAAGGTGTAGGTACCATAGGCATTGGGCTGAATCTCAAGCTTACCGGGATAGAGGCGCTGCACGTGTTCATCCGTGTGTTGATCCACCTGAATGACCTGCTTACCTGCTGTGATTTCTACACGATCGCGGGTGTAACGAAAGCCATTGACGACGATCGAGGCTTTGAGCAACGCGGATTTCACATTCGTCTCAATTCGTACTGTGTCGGCACCCTGGTTCTTGACGCTTTGCACCAACAGCCGTCGCAATAGGGGTGTATTGTAGACATCTCGCT
>JANWZG010000564.1 GCA_025054735.1 Cyanobacteriota bacterium
GTACTTATACACCTGCCCGGAGTTGATAGCTTCTACCAAGTCTTCAACATCCGTAAAGCCCGTCAAAATGATTCGCATCGTGTCAGGAAACTCTGGCACAGTCTTGCTCAAGAACTCAGTTCCCTTCATTTCGGGCATCCGTTGGTCAGAGATAATTACAGCTACTTCGCCTTCTTGCCGTAGAATCTCCAGAGCCATCATGCCGCTTTCAGCCCTAAGTACATTAAAGTCTCGTCGAAATGTGCGGTATAGCAAATCGAGGTTATCTGGTTCATCATCTACAACAAGCAGTTTGAGCTTTTTGGCTGAACTCATAGGTGACTGGAACAAGGGTTTCCAATCAACTGTAGCCTAAACTTCACTGACTCCAACAGAGGGATTACTAAATTTGTCTGATTTTTAATCTATATGCCTAGGGACTTATACTTAACGAGGGCGCGTACTCATGCACTAATCCTCTAAACTCTCTACGAATTGGCCGTAGACAGTTATGCATCGGCGGCAATGGTTTTAAGGGCAGCGATCGCGTGCAAGCGCACACTGGCATCGCTATCTTCGCTTAACTGTTGCAGTGCTGGGATGATGAGAGGATGATGTTCCCTGGCTTCTAAGTAGCCTAGACTCAAAGCAAGGGCTTGACGACAGCAGGGATCAAGGCTATCGACCACAGGTGGTTCTAGCAACGTCAAGAGTAAATTGGTAGCAGCAGGTACTAGATTTGAATGCTCTATTTGCCCAAGGCTGGTGATAATAGTCTGGGCAAGGCCTGGAGTACTGACAAAGTTATGTAGTGCTCGCTGCAAGTAGTCTAATGCTGTAGGGGTTGGTATCCAACTAAGGGCAAGGAAACTATAACGCTGGAGGTCGGGTGGGGTAGTGGTTGCTGTCAACAATTGATAGATGCTAGCACAGGCACGATCAGTACCCACTCGCCCCAGAGCTAGTACCGTTTGAGTACAAACCTCTAGGTTGATGTCCCAGAGATAGGGGTGCAACATGGTTGCCAGTTCATCTAGGGTATAAACTGCCTGGTTAAAGTCACCCTGGTGTATGCGAGCTGCCACTAGCCCTAGACCAAGAACAGCTTCACAGCGAACCTTAGCAGCGCTATCGCCAAGGGCGGCGGCAAGCACAGGTGGAATGCGGGGATCAGTGTGGTTACTGAGGGCAGCGATTGCAGTAGCGCGAACATCACTATCAGCATCGGTAACAACATCTAGCAGGGGATCAACCACGGCAGCATGTGGAATTAATGCTAGCGACTGTACAGCTAGTGCTCTTGTCTCAGATTGGTGGAGTTGGGGCACCAGCGATGCGATCGCCATATCCCCCATCGCGCCTAAGGCTTCGGCTGCAGAACCACTCACTTCGGGATCATCAGACTGCAACAATCCAATCAATGCATCAGCAGCAGCAGGATGGTGCAACTGCCCCAAAATCCGAGCGATAAACCAAGACAGTTCTGGGTCTTGCTCGTGAAGCAAATCTAACAATGGCTCGATTGCCGCAGTTCCCCAGCGTGGAATCACCTTAGCTACATCCCATCGATCGTGAAAGCTACCGTCTACCAATACAGCTAGGGCATCAGACAACTCAAGGCAGGTAGGCTCTAAGGGAGCAGTAGCAACTGGATCAACCATTTGGATCAACCATGTAGAGAATCAACCATGCAGATAGTTATAGACGAACCATGGACGCATCATTCCTGATAGGTGCTCTTAGTTTATCGGATGATGCATCGTGTTCAGCACTTGCATTACTGGTTTGCCATATCTTATCCCCTACGTCGGGTTGTGGAGTTACAGGTTAGGGCAATACAAGGGCTAGTCAAGAGCTTGTAGTTTACTACTTTTCCATACTATGGCTACGAATAACTTCTGGTAAGGACTGAAGTTCTTACTACGAACTATTGGCTACGAATAACTTCTGGTAAGGACT
>JANWZG010000565.1 GCA_025054735.1 Cyanobacteriota bacterium
CAAGGGCTGTTACTGTAGTCGTAGGCTGTGTTTCAGCATCGAGGAGTTCGATCGTAAACCTGCCTCGACCCACCTCCAGAAATACGCTGGTTCGTAGGTATCGATAAGTGCCAATGTGGAGTTGGATACTTTCAATGCGAGAGCCATGGGCAGTTTGAATAGATGTATCTGTGCGGCCTACACCGTAGTTCCAGCGATTACGACTAATAAAGTTAGTCGTGATATAGCTACTTGGCTCCTTGGGAAGACAGGCCGTCAGACCCCTTACTATTGAGATAATGAGGAAAACTACAATCCCAATGTAAACGTAACGGCGTTTCAACTGAGTTCCATAGGTTATAGGCAGACGCAGACTTTAAACCAGGGGAAGTAAAATTTCAAACTCTGTGCCAGTGCCGAAATCAGCGCTTAACTGAGAAGCATCGCCATCCTGGCTAGTAGTCGCTTTAGTGTTGAGAACATCATTCAGGCTATAGCCAGCATCAGCTTCAGTGCGCGATCGCAGCAGGAGCTTACCGCCATGCTTTTCTGTAACGATTTGGTAACTGATGGCAAGCCCTAAGCCTGTACCTTTGCCCATCGGTTTTGTTGTAAAGAAAGTTTCAAAGACTCGATCGCGAATTTCTGGCGGAATACCGCTGGCGTTGTCAGCAATACAAACAGACACCCACCGAGCATACTTTTGATGATTGGCGGGAAGGCCATCCGATCCGGCTGCTAACAATCGAGTCGTGATTTTAATACGAGGTTTCCAACGTTCAGATTTAGGAGTCTTTTCTGCCTTCTCCATTAAGGCATCGATCGCATTACTAAGAATATTCATGAACACCTGACTCAGTTGCCCTGAGTAACAGTTGATAGGAGGTAATTCTCCATAAGCGCGAATCACCTCAATGCCATATTTCAGGCGATTGTTCAAAATGAGGAGCGTATTTTCAATACAGTCATGTAAATTGGCTGGGCGGCGATTTGCCTCATCCACGTGGGAAAAGGTTTTCAACCCAACCACAATTTTTTGTAACCGTTCTGCGCCAACCTTCATGCTCTCAATCGCTTGTGGCAGGTCTTTTAGCAGAAACTCTAGCTCAATCTCATCCTTAAAGTTTTGGATAACATCAGAAGGGTTTTGCAACTCAGCATCCTGGAGTTCTAGTAACTTAATTAAATCATTGGTGTAAGCCAAAATGTAGCTAATATTGCCACAGATAAAGTTCACTGGGTTCAAAATCTCGTGTGCTACACCGGCTACCATCTGTCCCAAACTAGCCATCTTCTCAGTTTGAATGATTCGAGCTTGGGTTTGCTGGTTGAGCATATTTGTGGTCAGCTCATGGATGTTGGCATGGGCTACTAACAGGTTGTGTAAATCGAGCAGCCGATAATCGCCTGGGGCAAGTTGCACCACGATCGGCTCGTACAATACTTCAAGTGGACGCTGAAGGACATCATGGGCAGCTTTGACAATCAAACCGTCACCAGGATAAGTCTCAGTTACCAAATTGATAAAGCGCCGAAGAATCTCGACAGGTCGCCGCATGAACAATTCTCGCCCAAATTGACGACTAAGATACCTGAAGAACCGTCGTCGCGAAATCATCCCTACGAACTGCCCTTGATCCACCAAAATGACTCCTGGCAAAAATGGATTATTATCCAGCGCTTGAGCAATATCTCGTCCAGGACAATCTAGCTCGACTTGGAAGCTATGAAGCGGTAACTCCTGCAAGGTTGAATCTAGCGTGAGCGTGGGGATCGATAGCGTTTCTGTCAGAGATGTGGCTAACATAGGATTATCGGATTGGTGCATGGGTCTGGTGATGGCTAAGGGAACACTCTCAGACAAGTGGCTGACTAGATGGTAACTGGCTAAATGATTGTGTACGTTACTCCTACAAGTCACAACAA
>JANWZG010000566.1 GCA_025054735.1 Cyanobacteriota bacterium
TCGGAAGAGGGGACAGTTTGCAGTATCTGCATCGATGCTCCTGAGTTAAATACGCCTGAGTTATACAGTGGAAGACTGTCAATGGTAGCTACTACCTCTAATCTGAGTACCATCCCAATAATTGATTTTCAGCCGTTTTTGCTGGGAGACGATCGCGCACAACGCCAGGTTGCTCGTCAACTTTACCAAGCTTGCCATGAGATTGGTTTCATGTATGTGCAGCAGATTGGCATTGATCGTGACTTGGTGGCAGCAGCGTTTCACCAGAGCCATAGGTTTTTTGCCCTACCCTTAGCCGCTAAACAGGCGCTTGCCTATCCAGATGCCTTTAGCAACCGAGGCTATGCAGGTATGGAGCGAGAACGTCTTGACCCCAACCAGCCGGGGGATCTCAAGGAAACCTTCAACCTAGGGCTAGACGGGGCTGAGTCTCCAGATGCTACCAACCCGGCATTGACGCAGAACTGCTGGCCTCCTGGTGATGAGGAGTTTCGCAACACGCTAGTGAGTTTGTTTACGGCCTGCACTGAGGCCGCTAATCAGATACTTCAGGCATTTGCCTTAGCACTAAACCTACCGCTTTCCTTTTTGGTCGATCGCCACCGTAAGCAAGAACATACCCTGCGTCTCCTGCACTATCCCCCCCTGCAACAACCCCCCAAGCCTGGGCAAACACGCGCTGGAGCACACTCAGATTATGGCTCCATGACACTATTGTTCCAGGATCAGGTTGGCGGCTTGGAGGTGCAAACAACTCAGGGGGATTGGATAGCTGCACCTGCAATTCCAGATACCGTTCTTGTGAATACAGGTAATATAATGCAACGGTGGAGCAATGATGTGTTTCGATCAACGCGCCATCGCGTGGCAGTGCCTACCTGCGATCGTAGACATTTATCCCGCTATGCCATTGCTTTTTTCTGTCAGCCCGATCATGATGCTGAAGTATCCTGTATACCTGAATGTCAAGGCCCAAATAATCCGGCAAAATATCCCCCAATTTTGGCAGGAGATTATCTGGTCAGCCTTCTACAAGCTACCTATTAGTTTCTGATGTCGTCTACGTCTGTCCATTAGCTATTGGTGTTAAGTAATGTCCAAACTACTCCGTCGATCGCTCATTAGCTTGTTGCTAGTTGCCCCTGTGATGATTCTGTCTGCCTGTGGCTCTGCCCCTACGACATCAGAATCTCCCTCACCTGCTAGCAGTCCTAATGCCACTACTACCAGTACTCCAAAAACAACAGGTAATGCAGGCAAGTTTGCCCTGATTCTCAATGGCCCACCGACAGATAAATCTTGGAACCAGCGAGCCTACGAAGCTGCCCAGGCGCTAAAGGCTAAAGGGGTAGATGTGGTGATTTCTGAATCGGTGTCACCTGCTGATTCAGAGCGGGTGTTACGTCAATATGCCGAAGCTGGCTACTCGCCGATTGTCGCCCATTCCTTTAACTATGGCGATGCAGTGTTTAAGGTGGCGAAGGAATATCCCAAAACCAACTTTGCCTACGCGGGAGGGTTAGGTAAAGTGACTGAAAATGTAGCTGATTATGACCAGCCTTTCTACGAAGGTGCCTATCTAGTGGGTATCGTAGGGGGTAAACTTAGCAAAACAGGTAAGTTTGGGGCACTGTATGGGTTCGACATTCCCGTTTGCCGTGCTATGGGTGAAGCCATGCTAGCGGGTGCGAAGACAGTGAATCCGAAGGCAACACTGACAAGTGCCGCTACAGGGAACTGGGATGATGTTGCTAAGGCCAAAGAAGCAGCCCTATCTCAAGCTGAAACGGGGGTAGACTTTTGGATTGGTTGTGGACAAGGCCCTACGATCGGCCAATTTGAAGCAGCCAAGATTAAAGGCGGCTACGCCACTGGCTATGTTGGCGACATGTCTTCACTAGCA
>JANWZG010000567.1 GCA_025054735.1 Cyanobacteriota bacterium
GGGCTGACGGCGGCTAGGTGGATAACTGTTAATTCGTCCGGGCACGGGTTTATGCGTTGGCTGAAAACCCCGGAGCACGCCAGAGAGCTGAAGGTTTTCCAGCCCAACTAAGCGAGTTTCCCGAACTTTATGCCAGATAGACCGTGACATCATGAGGGTGTGAGCTATACGATCGGCTCCAATCTGCTCCAGGTAGGCTTCGCGCTCAGGTTGATAGTCAGCAGAAGTGACATGAAGCGACTGAGGGGGAACGACTTGCACCATTTGGGCCATCTGAGTAGTCAGTTCTGGATACAACCACGTGTAGGCAGGGTGAACTGTGAGTTGGGCACTATGAGGTTGAGACCCATTTTTACACCGATGCAACTGAACATAACCAATCGCCGCCTTCCGCTGAGGCTCAAACACATAGCCGCTAATCACTTCATGGTGATTGAACCATTGATCAGCCGTGTTAATGAGTGAATTCACTAAGTCAACTTTAAAGTCATGGGGATGACGATCAAACACTTGGCGCACCAACGGCGGCATAGATGCTGTATCCAATTGGTAGATGAGGTGAGCATCAGCATTACTAACCGGGAGCAAGTTAGGTAGGCTTGGTTCTCGCTGTGCCAATGACTGCAACAGTTGCGGTGACAATGACCAGTAGGTCATATGCGCTAGATGCTGAAAACCATTTTGCCGATAGAGTGCTAGCGCATCCTTATTATTAATATTGGGTTCTACTAGCCAAGTTCGGGCTTCCCAAATGGCTTCAAAGCAATGACGTAGCAGGTGAGAGGCTACAACTTGTCCGCAGCCGGAATCTACAGCAACTTGCTCAACTCGCCATGTGGTACGAGCACGGTTAAAGGGCATTACTTGAATAGCACCACAAACCCTATTGTCTTGTTCAGCTACGTAGCCAGAGAACACATCTTGGAAGGGATTGGGAAAGAAGCTCATGACCTTCACGACCCCATACCAGCGGCGAATGGTTTGGAGGTGACTGGCGACGCGATTGCCCCTATCGGCTGCATCCAGAAGAGCAGCCGCCGTAAATAACTCCTCTATCCGATCGAGGTCGTGGAACTGAATAGGACGGATGGTGCTAGGCGGACGAGCAACAGAAGAAGCCATAGGTAGGTGAGGTTGGGCAGTTGGTCATCAGGTTACCCATACGGTAGCCTTACTGGTGCTATCTACAGTTCAACAAATTCAACTGTCGAAGACATTCTTTAATTTAGTCTTATCTACAGTTTGCCTTATCTACAGTCTATCTACAGTGTAGTAGGGCGAACTAGAACTAGTGGAGTTTGTTCGTCAGCATTCCCAGCGGGGTTACTAATCAAAGCTTGCTCTAAGAAGGTTAGGGGAACTCCAGAGGTGGCTGCCAATATCTTAACTGCTTTCAGGTCATTCACATCTACGATTGCTGCCGCTAATCCTGTCTCCTGCTGGATGCGATTCACGATCGCCTGTGGTTGCACTGGCCCTAACACAATAAACTGGTCATAGGGTGGCAAAGTGCCTGTCACATCATCAATGAGGCGCGCCTGCTCCCCGGCAAGCTGATAAAATACGCCCCGTTTCCCCAACAGTATTCGCGCCAGAGATCCCACAATGAATGCAAACAGTACCCGCCCAGCACCGGAAATATCTACAAGGGCCTGCATCCCACAGGCTGTTGCCAAGCTAGATGTAGGCAAAAAATAGTAGCAGAGCCGCTTGGCTAACCATCCTGGCTTAACGTCCGTAGGGTGGCGGAAACGACCCTGCATAATAGCGACGGGGGTTTCTCCAATGGTAATGATATCACCTGGCTGAGCGTAGGGCTTGACATAGCGCTCAACGATTGTCACGGGGTCATCCAAATGCGTCAGCAAGTGGGTGCGAATG
>JANWZG010000568.1 GCA_025054735.1 Cyanobacteriota bacterium
TTCTCCATACTCTGGTTACAGATAGCTTGTAGTAAGGACTTAAGTCCTTATTATGAACTCATGGGTTTAGTTGAACTAGTGATACTGCTTCTCATACTCTGGTTACAGATAGCTTGTAGTAAGGACTTAAGTCCTTATTATGAACTCATGGGTTCAGTTGAAACAGTGATACTGCTTCTCCATACTATGATTACAGATAGCTTGTAGTAAGGACTTAAGTCCTTACTACGAACTCATGGGTTATGTCGCTGGCTCTTGGAGAGTTGGTATAAAGTGCAAGGAATGGTTCCCCTGCACCTTGATGTTCTGAGATGTTCCGACACGTTCTGATAACTGTATCCTGACAACTAGCTGTAGCCTAGCGGAGACGATCGTCAATGTTTTGGCTGCCAAACCGAGACTCCACTCGCAGGGAAACACGATCTCGAGAGATGCCATATCGCAGAGGGCGGGGACTTCTGGCTAGCTGTGCTCGTCCTTGTTGCGCTAGCGCTGCGGGGGGTGTTTGCTGCCTTAATGCCTGCAAGCGTGCCATCCGATCAGGTGTAGATGGATGAGTCAAGCTGGGGGACTGACTGCCACTGAGGCGATTCATCACATTCATAGCCCGCTGGCAACCCTCTGGCTTAAATCCAGCCGTCACAGCGTAGGTATAGCCTACGGCATCTGCTTCGTACTCTTGGCTGTGGTTTTGGGCGATCGCCTCTTGCAGAAACTGCCTTTCCTTCTCCGCATAAATCTGTTGTACGCGCTGCTGGAGTTGCCGCTGTTGGTCAGCACTAGAACTGCGCATAATATCGTTGAGTGTGCCCCCAATAGTTCCACTCTGAGTTCCAAACACACCACCCAGAATGGTACCCAAGATGGCATTGTTTTGTTGTTGCTCTTGTGCTGCGTTCACTTCTGCAACGACGGCAGCTTCTGCCTCTGCCTGTAGCTGAGCGCGACGAGTTTTTAGGTTAGCCTCCCCAAAGGCGATGTGGTTCTTGGTGTGGTGAGCCATTTCATGGCCAATAATACAAGCTAGTGCATCGTAGTCGCCATGTAACTGATCCAGTAGCCCGTTGTAAAAGGTTAAGACGTTAAGTTCAGAAGCAGTAGCATTGAATACATCTAATGGCACAATCCGAATGCGCCAAGGACTCTCGTCTAAACCGTTAGCTCGCGCCATCTTATCCACAATTCGATAAATCACGTACCAGTCTTCCCGTAGTTCTTTCTTAGCCTGTTGGTAGAAACGATCGTCTGCTGCATTCGCCAATAGCATCCGCTCTGGCAACTGAGAATTTGCCTGCTGGCTCTGAACTGCTTGGCTGGCTTGGGATATATTCCCAGGTGGCCACAACGCCCCCAAAGGCACCAGTGCCATTACAGTGCTAGAGATAAATGATTTCATGGTCTAAAACTCCCAAGTATCACTACGACCAACAAGAAGACTAGCTCCAGCCGAGCAGGAGTGTCTTTAACCGCTGAGCAAAACCCCTACTTGATCTAGTATGGGTAGAGCTTGCTTTAGCATACAAAGCTCTGGCCCGTAACCCTACCTAATGGACATTAGGGATTTATGCATCTACTGGCCTAATGATGATTGTGAATTCGCTGGCTTACCGAGTCTTGATTTAAGGTGCTGTATGATTCTCAATCCACTGTGGAACTGTAACAACAGTTGGACTGATGAGGATATAAACAGCCCTTATCCGCTTAACCTCTTTTCCCAAATTTGAGAGAAGAGGAATCGAACTCTTTCCAAGTCCTTCTCTCTGTCGGTCGGAGCTTTTTCGCAGGCCGTTATGCTTGAGAGAATATTTGAGCTGCGGTCAATTGCAAGTGGGGAAAGGTTGGGGAGTGGATAGGTTGATCGCCTCGAAAGG
>JANWZG010000569.1 GCA_025054735.1 Cyanobacteriota bacterium
GTTCCATTAGACAGTGCTGCTGCTCAAGCTAGGTTGGCAACCTGGGATGTGCGAGCTGCTTGCTTACACTTGGTGTATGCTGCCTATGCATTTACCCTAGGGCAACCTTGGGAACAGGAGTTTGTGATCAATGATCAGCAGATTGAAACCTACCTGGGATTGGAAAAACGCAAAGACTTGAGTAAGTTGGCAAAGTTGACTCTGATTAAGGAACTGGCTCAACAACCTTGTCAACTGCAATTAGACCTCAACTGGTTCCAGCAGGGACGAGTACGGGGCTTTTCCCTACAGAGAAGCCGTTTATGGCATCTATTGAACATTCAGCACCACTTTCAAGAGGATGATTTGGGCTGTAAACACCTTACGGGCATCACCTTCCGTGTGAGAGCTGGGGAATGGGCAAACTATTTCCTCAATCAGCAGGGTGCACGGGACAACACGGCATTTTATCAATACAGCAGTTTGCCAAAGTCCCTGCTGTGGATGGTTATGAGTAATTGGCAACAGCATGAAGGTGCTTGCCGGATGCTACTCTGGCTACTGTTCAAAACTAAAATGGGGAATGAGCAACGCTTGACTATTCCCACGTTGATGCGAGTTGCCTATGGTGAGACGAAGCTAGCACAGGCTGCTACTCAACGAGAGGAACGTAAACGGTTGCTACGATCGTTTGAGGGTGATTTAGAGGTAATGAATCACTATGGCCTCAAGCCAGTATTTGACCCCATTACCTATCCCCCCGATATTCAACCGCTGTGGGCAAAGCTAGCAGACCTTCCTGATGATGCTGAGGCTGCTTTGGAATTTTGGATTAGGGATGGCAGTCATCACAATCGCCTCACGGATGCAGCCCCAAGGGATAAGTGGAATCGATTGATGCAGGCTCGACTGCTGTGTTTTGAGTTACCCGAAGGATGGGAAGTGCAAGCAACCCAGGCAGCACGAAAGAAACTGCGTCAGTCTCAACGCCGTCGGCGATCGCCCCAAGCGTCATCCGATAAGTCAGTTCCAGCACCCCTGTCGAGTGAGCAAGTCGTTGCGGCGCGCAAGAGTTTGCGGTTAAGCCAACGGGACTTAGCTAGCCGGATGGGCAAGAGCCAAAGTTGGGTACGTGATATTGAGAGTGGCCGCCTGCAAATTGGCATCAAGGATCAGCAAGCGTTGGCAAAAATCTTGGGCGTTACTCTCTAGTGCCGTGCCAAGAGAGGCAATGGTAGTCAGTTATGCGATCGTGTGAATTTTGAGAAAATTGGTGCCGCCGGGTCGATTCATGGGGACACCACCAGTAATGAGCACTTTATCTCCCGATGTTGCCAGTTGGCGCTGTTTCAGTGTGGCTTCTGTTACTGCCATCAGCTCATCGAAGGAGTTGGGGGCATTGGTGAGCAAGACAGGTTTCACACCCCAAATGAGATTGAGTCGGTGATAAACTGCATGGTTAGGGGTGAGGGCTACAACAGGTACTCTAGGGCGTTCTGCGGCGGCAAGACGAGCAGTATACCCTGTGGAGGTGTAGGCCACAATACATCGCAAGGGTAGAATTTCATCAATGACGTTCAAGGCTTCACTAATGGCATGGGTTTCGTCGTTTTTGTCTGGTGGTAAGTTGGTAAATTGCAAATTAGGCTCAATTTCTGTCGCAATTCTCACCAGCATTTCAACGGCTTGCACTGGATAGCTGCCTACAGCCGACTCGCCTGACAACATGACGGCATCGGTACCGTCTAGGATGGCATTGGCCACATCACTGGCTTCAGCGCGGGTTGGGCGCGGATTTTGAATCATGCTATCCAGCATTTGGGTGGCTGTGATCACGGGAATGCCCCGCTGGTTGCAGGCGCGGATAATTTTCTTTTGCAGCAAG
>JANWZG010000570.1 GCA_025054735.1 Cyanobacteriota bacterium
GACGAGTTACGATCACTGATCCAGTAACCCACTATAGTCAGTCTCTAGTGCTGACAGATACAGTTGGCTTTATCCATGACCTGCCCCCTGCACTGATGGATGCGTTTCGTGCCACTCTAGAGGAAGTTACAGAGGCTGATGCGTTATTGCATGTAGTAGATTTGTCTCATCCAGCATGGCAAACCCATCTGCAAGTTGTGGATTCATTGTTGGCTGAGATGCCTACCCTATCTAGTTCTACGCTGCTGGTGTTCAATAAACTTGACCAAGCAGACAGTGATGCTTTGTCTGAGGCTATGGAACAATATCCGCAAGCAGTGTATGTGTCTGCTCGCGATCGTCTAGGGCTAGAGACTCTCCGCCAACGTCTGATGTGGCTCGTACAAGTTGCCATTACCGCCTAGCTTGTGAATCTAGCCCAAGTTCACCGTTTTCTCGTAATTTCCACGGTCACCTGTCCAGCAAAGTCAGGAATAGGCGGGGTTAGCTTGGTCAGCCGCACCTGCACCTGTTCTACAAACGGCTCTCTTGACTGCAATATCAGAGTTGCTTCTGCGATCGCTGTAGCTAAGCGTTCAATTGTTGCAAATTTTTGATGGCAGACCAAATCACGCACAATCGCAATAACCTGTCGATAGTCCAGAGTGTCGTCAAGGTTGTCGCTTCGACCTACCGCTGTCAAATCTAACCATAGGGACAAGGACACATCAAACCATTGACCTAATACCTGCTCCTCTGGCAGTGCTCCCGTGTAGCCATAGCAGCGGATACCTGTCAACTCAATGCGATCGTTCTCAGCCATTAGACTTGCTATCCCTGTGAGGAAGGGTCTTGGGAGTATGGATCTGTAGTTGCTTTGCCCATGTTAACTCGCGCCCGTACCTCTTCTCTGCTCAGCTCTTGATCGTACAACACGTAAGCAACCATCTGATCAAGGGAAAGCATATGCACAAAATGTAGTGGCTTACCATTTTCATAGACCCGATATACTCGAAAGGCAGGGTCATCATCGCGCTCAACCTCACTCAACTCTTGCCCCTTCTCTGCTAGCTTGGCTCGTAAATCATCACGCACCTGATTCCACCGCTTATTCGGCACATGCCAGCAATCACCTCGTTCAGTTCCACAGAGGGAGGCTTGATCAGCATGGGGAAAATCAGCAAATAATTCAGGCCCCTTATCTATTGGTGATGGCAGTGCTGGACTGGGGCTAGCCTGCGGCGACTCTGGTGATGCGACAGGGCTAGGTAGTGGCCTAGGGGCTGTGATGGCAGACGCTACAGGCCGACGTAGTTGACGACGCACAAGCCGTCTACCTGAAGTCGCTGGAGTAGGCTTAGTCGAAGTAGACTTCGGCTTGGTTGGCGTTGGTTGCGCTCGATATTGAAACCTAGGGACTCTATTTAGGGACAAGCGTATAACTCCAACTGGTGACGGTCTTGGCTGAGGGGAGGGAGTCACCCGTGAAGGTACTGGCACTAGTAGCGCTACGCCATGTATCAGGATCGAACTGATCACGCTCACAGACAGCATCGATGAGATGCCTGCAACAGGTTTATGAGATGCTCTAGGGGTAAAAACTCCGGCACTCTGGGTACTTCCAGCACTTCCAGTACCTACAGAGGTAGCAATACCATCAATATAAGACGTTAAGCCTCGGCGAGTTAGAAGATGCGATCGCCCCATATCAATCTAATTAGTTGCACGTAAGGTCTGGACAATCATGCTGAGCTAATGCAATTAAATGTCATTAGTGATCCGATCGTCAAGCATTTAGTTAAAATTTGTTCTCAACCTAGTTAAAATCTTTTCTCAAAAATTCTAGATTAGCAACATCCTGGTGACCAAAACTTATAGATAT
>JANWZG010000571.1 GCA_025054735.1 Cyanobacteriota bacterium
GTCCCATCAAGGTGATGAGCCTTGAGCTTAGTCAACCCCTGCCCGTCATTGACGTGGGGAATGGTTATGAAAAACTTCAACTGCTTTTGCGGTTGCATGGGATTCCCCTAGGTTATTTGGAAATGCCTCTTCTAGAAGGAGTTTGCAGCTCTCATGATCTGAGCAATGCTATCTTGGCTCAGTATGGCTGGTCTATTCTGTCTTACCTGACTAAGGCTGGACTATCCCATCTGCCCCACCGAGGTGAATTATCGATCGCTGCGTTGTGTCAGTTGCCAAAACCAACCTACTCTGGGCCTTTTCCTCTAGTGACGGTTGTGGTTTGTACTCGGAATCGGACTGACGATCTGAAGCAATGTCTGGATGCAATCTTGAAATTGAACTATCCCAATGTTGAATATTTGGTGGTTGATAATGCACCTAGTGATGATCGTACTGCCGAACTGGTGCAGAAACATTATCCTCAGGTCTGCTATGTGCAAGAGCCAAAACCAGGATTGAGTTGGGCACGGAATCGGGCAATTGCCGAGGCCAAAGGAGAGATTATTGCCTACACCGATGATGATGTAATCGTTGATCCAGATTGGGTGCTATCCATCGTCAAAGTTTTTACCTCTGACCCAGAAGTAATGGCTGTTACTGGATTAGTAGCTCCCTATGAACTGGAAACGGAGTCCCAAATTCTGTTTGAGCGGCATGGAGGGTTTGGTCGGGGGTTCTTAAACAGCCGACGTTATCAAATTGTGGGCGATCGTGTTCCTAAGCATTGGCTGGGAGGTGGTCAATTTGGCACAGGCGCGAATATGGCCTATCGTCGTGATCTCTTCGATCTCATCGGTGGTTTCAACGTGGCGCTGGGTGCGGGCACTCTGAGCACTGGCTGCGAAGATCATGAAATGTATTTCCGCGTGTTAAAGTCCGGTTATGCCTTAGTTTATGAACCCAGTGCCTTAGTTTGGCACCGTCATCGCCGCACCTATGAAGCCTTGCGCTCCCAGCTAGCTAGTGATGGTATTGGCCTGTATTCCTACTTCACCTGCACTATCCAAACCTATCCCGATGAGCGCTGGGACTTCGTTCGACTGGCATTGTGGTGGCTCTGGTATGGTAATTTGCGTTGGCTATGGATTTCACTAAAATACCCTAATCGCTATCCCCGTGATCTGATTCTGGCGGAATTGAAGGGATGTTTTGTGGGATTAGGCCGTTATCGGAAGGCGCTGAAGGTGGCAGCTAAATTAGCAAATGACCCAGCGATCGCTCACCATCCCCATCGGATTTTGGCAAAGCAGCAGCGTCATTTCCCTGATGCAGATTCTGTGCACACTTCATCCTCGACTGTGCTACCACATCCGTCAAATAGTTCTGGCACGACCGCATCCCTTCCCAAGGCATCTACCCTTTTCCGGAGTTATCAAATCCCGATCGCCGTTCGTATGGTTGATATTAGCCGTCCCCTGCAACCTCTAGTAGATGTGCTGGACTATGAAAAGGTACGGATCTTTGTCACTCACAACCGTCAACTCTTAGGCAAAATTGATTTGCACAATGGTCGGCAACCCATTACAACAGCTCGGCTCTACCAAGTCATTGGTGATGAACTCAGCGCTAAACTACTTGAACTTGGTTTGACGCTTCCTCGGGATTTGCGTTGGGCTAAAGCCATGTCTACGCTCTCTACCCAGTGGACCTTAAAGCTAGATGAGGGAACTACTCCAGTAAACTTGCCGCCAGATATCCCAGTTTCGATCGTCGTTGCCACCTACGATCGGCCTAACGACCTGCGCCGTTGTCTGGCAGCACTTCTAGGCCAAAACTCTACTCGCCCTGTCGAGATCATCGTAGTAGACAATCATCCAGC
>JANWZG010000572.1 GCA_025054735.1 Cyanobacteriota bacterium
GCCGAAGATTTGGTGATTACTGCCACCACCTCAACCCCTGGAGCCACTTCTACTGTTACTTCTGCGTTTACGGCTCCAACTACCAAGGCTTTAACGCTGCCCTTCAAAGCATTCCGTGCACTAATTTCCATTGCTTGAGAACCTTTCCTTGAACGCAAATGAGTCAACTCCCCATGGTTAACTGAGTGAGTTGAAAATTTTGATACCTAGGCTACAGAACTATAGCAGGTATCTTGGCATGGTGTTAATAATACTTGCTAAAGGCATTGAGTGTGCTAGGGAGTTGTCAGGATAATGATCAGGCGGCGAAGGTGGTTTTGGGTGCTAGCGCTGGTAGGGTTATTGGCTGCATGTAGCCTGTCTACGGTGGAGCAGTCGTTCTCACCTCCTGCAACTCCAAAACCTGAGGCAATTACCCTAACAGTATCGGCAGCGGCAGATTTGAATTACGTGTTTCCAGAAATCGGTAAGCTGTGGGAGCAGGAGACAGGGCAGCGAGTAACCTTTAACCTGGGATCCACCGGGCAACTGGCCCAGCAGATTGAGCGGGGCGCACCTGTGGATCTGTTTGCAGCCGCCAATAGGAAGTTTGTTGAGGATTTAGATAAAAAAGGGCTGGTGCATTCAGAGACAAAGCAACTGTATGGTGTGGGACGGCTCACCCTATGGCAGCGGGAGGGAGGCACTCACGAGGTTAATGATATCCAGGACTTAATGAAGCCAGAAATCAAGCGGGTGGCGATCGCCAATCCAGACCATGCTCCCTATGGTGTAGCGGCACGGGAGGCATTGCAGTCCGCAGGCATCTGGGAGGCAATCCAGCCCAAGTTGATCCTGGGGGAAAACATTAGGCAGACCCAGCAGTACGCTGACACAGGTAACGTAGACGTGGCGATCGCGGCCCTCTCTATTAGCGTGGGAAAGCCAGGAAAATGGGTGCTAGTGCCTGAGCAACTCCACAAACCCCTAGAGCAGATGTTAGTAGTTCCCAAACGTGCTCCCCACCCAGAGGCAGCCAAACAGTTTGCTGCCTTTATTAATGGGGAGAAGGGAAGACCCCTGATGCGGAAGTACGGCTTTGTGTTGCCTGGGGAGGAGCCTGTGTCATGATCTGGCAGCCGTCTATCTTGTCGCTACAGGTGACTGTCTTGGCTAGTGTATTGATTCTGGTCATTGGCCTCAGCTTGGGGATTTTCCTAGCCCGCAAGCAGTTTCCAGGACAGATTTTGGTTTCTACTCTGCTCAACTTGCCGTTGGTACTACCCCCCAGTGTGGTGGGGTATTTCTTGCTGTTGGCATTGGGTCGGGGCAGCCCAATCAAGGAATGGCTGGGCATCGACTTGCTGTTTAGTTGGCAAGCGGGGGCGATCGCCTCTGCTGTGGTAGCAATGCCTTTGATGGTGGAGTCTACTAGAGCCGCGATCGCTAACGTCAACCCAGAGTTGGAAGCCGCCGCCCGCACCTTGGGATCGACGGAGTGGGAAGTTCTACGACGAATTACCATTCCTATGGCCTATCGAGGCATTCTAGCCGGGTTTGGATTGAGTGTTGCTCGCGGCATGGGGGAATTTGGTGCAACGCTGATGGTGGCAGGCAGCATCCCTGGACGTACCCAAACCCTCCCCTTAGCCATTTATGACGCTGTACAGATGCAGCAATATGGACTCGCCAATGTCATGGTGTTGCTCATGACTACGATCGCCTTTGCCTTACTCTGGTGGGTTAGACATTTGGAGGCTCAACATCCTCAAAATCAAATCCAAACTCAGCAGCAACCGCAACCCCAAACGCATCCCCATGAAACTGATCGTCGATATTCAAAAACAACTGCCCCATTACACTCTGGATGTCAGCTT
>JANWZG010000573.1 GCA_025054735.1 Cyanobacteriota bacterium
ACAGGGTAAAAGTTCCCACTTGGGTGAGAGGAGGTCAGCAATGGTTTGCGTCGTTCCCTCTAGGTAATAAGCTGACGGATTTACGAGAATTTCTCGCCAGCAGGTTTCAAAGACATCACTGTAGCGATCGCCAGCGATGACCACCCGTGGAAGCAGCGCCTGTGACCCACCGCTAGACAACACCCGCTTCCCCAACTGAAACCAATAGGCCAAATATTGCCGAACATCTTGAGAACTTGCCATACCTCTAGTATAGAGTACCCTCACTCAAGCACCCGCAAAGACTTCCATAAATCTTCAGCAGTCCACAAACTAGATTTCAATGATTGCTGAGAATTAGTTAACATTAGTTAACAAGCTGTTGTTGGAGACTCCCTATCCATGCTGACTCGCTTCGCTGCTTCCCAGACTGCGCTCATTACTGTGCCTTCTGAGTCGGTGCCCATTCATCACTATCTGCGCCAACCACAGCGTCTAGTTAACGCCCTTGTGGATCCCAGCCGGATGGAGAGTTTAGGGAGTGGGTGCTTCCGGTTGAAGATGCGTCCGCTGAGCTTGATGGAGTTGACCTTTCAGCCAATGGTTGACTTAAAGGTATGGGCGACCCCAGAGGGAACGGTCTACTTAAAATCTATGGGCTGCGAGATTCGGGGCATTGACTACATTAACCAGCGGTTTAGCTTGACCTTAACGGGCATTCTCAAACCTCGGCAGCTAGATGGTCTAACCCAGTTAGATGGGCGGGCAGACCTAGAAGTACAAGTGGAGTTGCCCCCACCACTATGGCTGACACCAGCACCCCTGTTGGAAACTGCGGGCAATGGATTGCTTAAAAGCGTGTTGCTGACTATTAAGCAACGACTTATGGCTCAACTGTTGACAGATTATCAGCGCTGGGCACGGGCTGAAACGGAGGTTATAGCGTCTGCTAGGGGGTTGCAACTTCAGGGTAACCAGGGATAGTTACGGAAGTTTGGCGATCGCTTTTCTAGGAATGCTTGTTTACCTTCATTGCCCTCGTCAGTCATGTAGTAGAGCAACGTGGCGTTTCCTGCTAGCTCTTGCAAGCCTGCCTGTCCATCGCAGTCAGCATTAAAGGCAGCCTTGAGGCAACGAATGGCGATCGGACTTTTTGCCAAAATCTCCTGCGCCCATCGAATTCCCTCAGCCTCCAACTCATCCACGGGTACTACGCAATTCACTAAGCCCATCTCTAGGGCCTGTTGTGCATTGTATTGCCGACAGAGGAACCAGATTTCCCGTGCCTTTTTCTGCCCGACAATGCGGGCTAGGTAGCTAGCCCCAAACCCACCGTCAAAACTGCCCACCTTAGGCCCTGTCTGCCCAAAGACGGCATTGTCAGCAGCGATCGTCAGGTCACACAGCACATGCAACACATGCCCGCCACCGATCGCATAGCCTGCTACCAGGGCAATCACCACCTTGGGCATGGAACGAATCAGTCGCTGCAAATCCAGCACGTTTAAGCGCGGTACACCCTGACCATCCACGTAGCCTCCGTGCCCTCGCACACTCTGGTCGCCACCGGCACAAAAGGCATACTTACCATCCGTATGGGGGCCAGCCCCTGTTAGCAGGACAACGCCGATCGTCAAATCTTCCCGTGCATCTGCAAATGCGTCATACAGTTCCACAATGGTCTGCGGACGAAAGGCGTTGCGCTTGTGCGGACGGTTGATGGTGATTTTGGCGATGCCGTCGGCTTTGTGGTAAAGAATGTCATCGTAGGACTTGACTGCTTGCCAGGAGATAATAGGGGCTATCAGTAGTACATAACGTGCTTTATCATCCTATCGTTGATTGAGAACTGGCGCTGAAGGAG
>JANWZG010000574.1 GCA_025054735.1 Cyanobacteriota bacterium
TTGCCGCCGGAAAATCCTGCGCTTCTAGCATCAAACTGAAGCGTGTTGCGTCATCCTCGGCTTCAAACATGAGCACTACGTTGCGCTCTCCAAGTTCAGGATCCATCATCTTCAGAGTATGGATGCCCTCTTGGTCGGTGCCAGCATTAAACAACAGTACAAATACCTGCATAGGCAATGGTCTCTAACTCCATTTAGTTTAGACGATCCGTAGTCACCAGGATGAGGTCAATTCTGGGTTGTAATGATTGGGTTCTCTTACCAAGAGGGCCATGGTCTCTAAGGCTATTAGCGACATGACTGGTCTTCTACCCAAATGGCCTGGGGGCTGCTCGCTGAATTAACAGTCTGCGCAGCTAATGGTCTGCACTAAGGGTAAAAACACTGGCACAAGAGTGTGATGGCTGACGACAAGGGTAGGATAGGAGCGATCGCTGTAGTCTTGGCCGGGTTGCAGGGGAAAGATTGTCCCTGACTGCAAGGGCACCCAGACAGCTCCAGCCGCTTGCACAATTGCCCACACGGCTGCAATATCCCATATTTTGGGGGTAGCTTCCACACCAGCAAGGACTGAACCAGCAGCGATCGTCAGCAGGTTATAGGTAGCAACTCCTAACATGCGAACCTTACAAGGGACAGGCTGTTGTAATACAGATATACTGCGGGCACAGAGGTTAAAGAACTGGTTAGCTCCTGGTGCTGCTTGGCTAGCACGAATCGGGTGAGTTGTTTCCTGTTTGGTTCGATAAGCTCCCTGAGGCATTTCTAACCCAGAGTTACCCGTCCACCAGCCATGGAATGACTCTGCCAGCGGCGGCAGGTGTACATAGCCAAACACTGGCGTGCCCCGATAGAGCAACCCTAGTGAGATGCCCCATAACGGTAGCCCTCGTGCAAAGTTAGTGGTGCCATCCAGTGGATCAATGACCCAGCACCAGTCAGCCTCAGGAAACCGATGCTCGACTTCTTCACTCAGCACGCCATGATCGGGAAAGACTCGTTTGATGGCCTGCCGCAACTCTTCATCGGCCCAGCGATCGGACTGGGTTACAAGGCTGCCATCGGCTTTTTCGTCAGCTATCGCTTGTCCAAAATCAGCAAGAAGACGTGTTCCTACTCGATCAGTAGTAACCTGAGCTAGTTCCAAAACGGTTTGCCAAAATGCTGCCCTATCCATACTCTACGCCGCTAGCAACCACACCTGTGATCCTACCTAGCCATAGTGAACTTTGCCAGGTTGTCCCGTGAGTGGGCAGGGCATGACAGTAGCTCAAGCTCAGCGACGACGAAACTCCACCACATCGCGCTTGATAGTAATGTCATAGTTGCCAAAAAAATCGTGACCTAATAGGCCAATGTCTAAGGCTCCGTTAGCAACCGCTACGCGCACATTGCGGGCTACTGCTCCATTGACTTCGATCGAGTTCACTATAGCTAGATGTAGTGGAACGGACTGTTCACTGGCTGTATTGACAAAAACACGCCCAACTGGACGCAGTTGCATCACCGCTGCCATCTGAGGCGTAATCAATGTGCCACTGGCACCTGTATCGACAATCATCTCGAAGGTGTGGCGACCGTTGAAGGTAACGTCGATAATTGGCAGGCGGCCATCACGGCGCTTAATCACAGCTCGATACACGCCGGAGCTATTGGTAGACGAGCTTGGGGATGAGGCTGAGCTAGTCGGAGTCCTGCCAGGGTTACCACAGAGACGACCCAGATCAATCATAACGCCCGAAGAATTCTGCATGTAGCATTCAGGCTGAGCTGTCGATCGTGAAGCCGACACTAGTGGAACCATAATCATTACACCCAATGCCGCAACCCATCCA
>JANWZG010000575.1 GCA_025054735.1 Cyanobacteriota bacterium
AGTAACGATGGATATGGTTACAAAATCGCTGACAGCGTTAAGCTATTAAGCATTAGCTGCTGTCAGGGAATCGAGCATCATAATTAATCCGAGTATCTGCGGATTTTCTTCAGGATTACTGCGAATCTCGTTGAAGAGATAATCGGGTATGGCTGATGCCACATTGGTCAGTTCCTGATTTGGAGATGTCGCAATAAGTGCATTGCTAGCCTACTCAGCATTAAAAATTTCATGGTAGAACACACGAGCGAATTGTTACAAGCAACTGAAAAATTAGAAACGGAAGTCGCTGAGCGCAAGCGAACGGAAGAAGCTCTGCGTGAGAGTGAAGAGCGCTTTCGCCTGTTGGCTGAAAACTCGACCGACATGATTGCCCGCCTAACCCCCGATGGCAAATGTTTGTATGTCTCGCCAGCTTGTCGTACTCTATTGGGCTATGAACCAGAGGAGTTGTTGGGTCGATCGCCCTACGAACTATTTCACCCAGCAGACTTGCCTGAAACGCGCAAAAGCCACTCCTCAATTCTTGATCAGCCCTTAACTGATACTGTCACTTACCGCATTCGACATCGCAATGGTCGCTACATTTGGCTGGAAACTACTAGCCGCACTATTCGGGATCCCCAAACCGGAGAAATCCTAGAAATTCAAGCCTCATCGCGGGATATTACCGAGCGCAAAAATGCTGAAGATGCCCTGAAGCGCCAAGTGGAAAATGCCCTCTTGCTCAAGAAAATTACCGAAGAGGTGCGTCGCAGCCTTAGCAGTGAAGAGATTTATCGCACAACAACGATGCAAATTGGGCAAGCCTTTCAGGTACAGCGGTGCATCATCTATGAATACACAACTGAGCCACAGCCAACGCTGTCTCTGGTGGCTGAATATTTAGAACCAGGTTATGTATCCGTGGCGGGGCTAGCACTTCCAGTTGCAGACAACACCTACATTCAAACAGCCTTGACAGAAGATCGGGCGATCGCGCTGCCCCATGCTAATGATGATGCCTTGCCAGATAGCCTCCGCTACTTCTACCAGCAGGCAGGTATCCATTCCATGATGGTTATTCGCACGTCCTATCAAGGAGAAACTACGGGGATCATTAGCCTGCACCAATGTGCCCCTGTCCCCCCGCAACCAATGACAACTAATGGGTCAGCCGTAGCTCATCAACAGTTTCGAGACTGGACGATCGATGAAATGGAGTTGCTAGAAGCAGTAGCCACCCAAGTTGGTATTGCTCTAATGCAGGCTCGGCTGTTAGAGCAAGCTATGAAACAACAAGAACTGTTGACAGAGAAAAACCTAGCCCTAGAAGCGGCAAAACAAGCGGCTGAGTCTGCTAACCGGGCCAAGAGTGAATTTCTAGCTATGATGAGCCACGAGATTCGCACACCCATGAATGCTGTGATTGGCATGGCAGGCTTGCTGTTAGAAACAGGGCTAACAGATAAGCAACGGGACTTTGCAGAAACTATTCGCAGCAGTGGAGATGCGCTGCTGACGATCATTAATGACATCCTAGACTTTTCCAAGATTGAATCTGGCAAGCTAGAGCTAGAAGAGCAGCCCTTTGATATTCGTAGCTGCATTGAGGGAGTCTTTGATTTACTAGCGCCCAAGGCGGTTGAAAAGGGCCTGGAACTGGTCTATCGGGTTGATCCTCAAACACCGCGTACCATTGTGGGGGATGTGACCCGACTACGCCAAATTTTACTGAACCTTACTGGCAATGCCATCAAATTTACCCACGAAGGTGAAGTGGTGGTATCAGTTACGGTGCGCCAGTTGTCGCCATCGAGTCCGCTAGCGAAGCCCCTAAAGCCTACGTGGGCGA
>JANWZG010000576.1 GCA_025054735.1 Cyanobacteriota bacterium
GAATCAGTTGGTCGATGCTGTGGCCCAGTACACCCTTGAGCCGATCGCCCCTACACACAATCACCTGACTATTGCAGTCCGATGCGTTAGGGTTCATGGCATAGGCTTGCTCAGACAGCTCTTTAGTCGGAGTAATGTCAATGTAGGCAGAGCTAACCAGACCTGATTGATTAGCGGAAATTTTTGGATTCGCAGGAATCACCACATCCCCAGAGGAAATTTCAATCTTGACTTCAACGTTACGGGCACCTTGCTGGAGCTTAACTACTCTGCCGACAGGAACACCGCGATAGCGCACAGGGGTACCGATGATAATACCTTGGGCATTTTCAAATTCAAGGATTATTGGGTAGCTACGACTCCCAGGTGTTATTCCTCGAATCCATAAACCCAAAGCTGCTACTAGACCAACCCCGGTGATAATCAACAAACCTGTGGATCCTTCTCGAACTGCCCGCCTACTCCGCATGGAATCTCCTTATCCTTATCGATAAATTAAAGCTGCTTGATGTCCGTTACGAGGAACCTTTGCCTAGTTTAGACTATCGATTGCTGTATCTTCAGAGTTGATCGTTGCACAGAGTAAAGATTTAGAAGTCTCCAGCCAGGGCAGCAACACAACGATCGCAGAGCAGGGGATGGGCCTCAATAGTGCCTACTGTTGGTGAGTAATTCCAGCAGCGATCGCACTTTGTGCCGTCAGCACGGACAACACCAATGGTCAATCCTTCACTATCAATTGTGTATTGAGTATCAGCTAGACGATCGGCAGCATCTAGAACCTCAACTTGAGAGCTAATCAACAGATAGCGAAGCTCATCCACACCAGCGATCGGTGACGTTGACAATCCCGATGGGGGATTCAGGGCCTGTAGTTGTTGACGTAACTCTGGATCAGGACTGTAGAGCAGAATCTTAGCTTCTAGTGAAGAGCCAATTGCCTTATCGATTCGAGCTTGCTCTAGCACCTTATTGACATCAGCCCGTAAACGCCGCCACCGATCCCACGTTGCATCCAGATGGGGTTGATGCCATTTAGGATCCAAAACTAACCAGCCTGCTTCAAAGACAGACCGATGGGGAGTTTTGTAGGGTAGTGCTTGCCAAATATCTTCTGCCATGTGGCATAGTACAGGCGCAATGGAGCGGGCTAGGTTTTCGAGCACGTAATACATCACTGTTTGGCAACTGCGCCGACGAGCTGCTGCTGGAGCGCTGATGTAGAGACGATCCTTGGCAATATCTAAATAGAAATTGGAAAGGTCAACTACGCAAAAGTTTTGCACCGTTTGGAAGAAGCGGAAAAACTGGAAGCGTTGAAAGGCATCGGTAATATCTGTAAAAACCTCTGTGCTGCGATGGAGCAAGTAACGATCGAGGTCAGGCAACTGCTCGTAAGCAACCAGGTCAGTTTCAGGATTGAAATCATACAAATTACCCAGTAGAAATCGAGCCGTGTTGCGGATTTTACGGTAAACCTCCGCCAGTTGCTTAAGAATAGTCTTGCCAATCAGCACATCCGATGTGTAATCCACTGAAGACACCCATAGGCGCATCACATCAGCTCCGTAGGGGGGGTCTTCCTTCTGGTTCTTGCCGCCATTGATGACAACCATCGGATCCACGATGTTACCCAGAGACTTGCTCATCTTACGGCCCTGCTCGTCTAGGGCAAATCCATGGGTGAGAACAGTTCGGTAGGGAGCATGACCATTCACCGCTACACTGGTAAGTAAACTGGACTGAAACCAACCACGGTGTTGATCAGAGCCTTCTAGGTACATATCAGCCGGGTAGGTAAGGGCAAACGATTGACCTTGGGATCCTTTGT
>JANWZG010000577.1 GCA_025054735.1 Cyanobacteriota bacterium
AACCATGGCTAGCAATCTCCCAATTAGCTGCTTTCATGGCTGCAACCGCTTCTGGATTGCGTTCTAGGGCCATAGCTACACCATAAACCGTGACTGGAATTGATCGAGTTGTGAACAATCGATGTAACCGCCAGAAGCCCGATCGACTGCCATACTCGTAACAGGACTCCATATTCATATGCCGAATACCCATCAACGGCACTGCTCCCACAATTTCAGACAAAAATGTTTCCGAAGCCTGATCACCGTGCAAAATGCAGGTCTCACCCCCCTCTTCATAGTTGATTACAAATTGCACTGCTATCCGTGCCTGGTGGGGCCATTGCGGGTGAGGCGGAGTTTGCCCATAGCCAATCATGTCACGAGGATAGGGGTTCATCATGGGGAATTAGTGGACAGGCACTACTACTGAATCTAAGATTGCCCATGATTGTAGGACATTCCTGAATCATGGCAGCGAAAAACTACCAGACTAATCTTTACTAAAGCTTTAACAGATTTACGAATATACCCAGATAGTTCTTCATGATTGACTGTCTACTCTAGAGACAGGCAAGGGGGGAGGTGCGCAAACACCAAACAACCGCGCACGGAGCTTTAATAGGCCATTCGACCTTAAATTGAGGATATTGGGAGATAGTGTAATGCAAGTACGAAATCTGAAATCGTCTGTTGGCGCAACTGTTGCTATTTGCTGTGCAATGGCAATGACTGGTCAGTCAGCAAGCGCTGCTCAGTTTTACAGTGGTTGGAACTATAGTATTGACTCATTCAATGATGGCTCTGGCGGCGCTGTCTATGAGATTAAGGGCTTGGCCATCAAGGAAACTGCTAACAGCCTAATCGTAGCGTTAACAGGTGGCACACCCCTGGCTGGTCAGGTCGATAGTGGTGCACGGGGTGGCAGCATTGGCTTTGGTGATTTATTCTTTAACTTCTCTGGCAAGGACTTTAAAACTGCTAGTCAGCAAAAATTGCTTTACGGTGTGCGGTTTGCTCCAGCTAACGACTCTCTGGTGACGGGCACTGGTGTGTTTAGCCAAGTGAGCGCTGTGAGTGTGTCTCAAGCAAATTATGGCTTTAGCAGCTTAAACCATTACTACAGCAGTGGTTTTGACAGGGTTAATACCCAGGGGGATGATATTAAAACCAAGCAGGATGCCTATAACTACTATGGTCAATACGATCCCATTCTGAATGTGATTGGTAGTGGCACGAAAGTTGGTGACATTACGATGTTGACAGGTAGCCAGCTTGCCTCGGAGGGATTGAACTTTGGACACTTCAATGCCGTGGGAACCCATACGATCGGCTTCCAGTTTGACAAATCGTTTCTCCCCACTGGAGACTACCTAGCTAACCTATTCCTGGAATGTGGAAACGATGGAGTTGCCATCAAAGCTAACGTCAGCAGTGCAGCCGTTCCAGAACCCACCACGATGGTTGGTTTGGCATTGGCAGGGGCAGGTTTAGGGGTTGCTCGTTCCCGCAAGCGTCGTCAGCAAGCAGCAGGCTAACTATAGATGCTAACTACAGATAGTGTCTGCTAGCTAGTTGGGTCTCGTACTCCTGTGATAGGTCACCTGTGGAGGTTTCCGCAGGTGCCTTTTTTTATCTGGGTTAAGTATTGAGTGTCTACAGTCTAAAATCACGAATCTGCAATCCCCATTAGTACTGGTGCATTATTAGTGTAGTGATTAGCTGGAACAATGGCAACTATGTAATCTAGTCATATTGCGATCGCTCCTGTTAGGGGATTAATCACGTTACAATTGGTTAATAATTTCTAGTTAAGCATTTTTACTTAACCTCATACAAAGCAGAACTAGGA
>JANWZG010000578.1 GCA_025054735.1 Cyanobacteriota bacterium
TTTGCAACGAACAGAGGTGGTGCTCTGGTAAGAATTGAGGGACTGCGCGGATTTATCCCCGGTTCACATATCAGCACTCGCAAGCCGAAGGAAGATCTGCTGGGCGAAGAACTGCCCTTGAAGTTTCTGGAGGTAGATGAAGATCGCAATCGACTAGTCCTTAGCCACCGTCGTGCTTTGGTTGAGCGCAAGATGAACCGCCTAGAGGTTGGTGAGGTCGTTATTGGTACGGTGCGCGGTATCAAACCCTACGGTGCGTTTATTGATATTGGTGGTGTTAGCGGACTGTTGCATATTTCCGAAATTTCTCATGATCACATTGATACACCTCACAGTGTGTTCAATGTTAATGATGAGCTTAAGGTTATGATTATTGACCTAGACGCAGAAAGAGGTCGGATTTCGCTGTCAACAAAGCAGCTTGAACCAGAGCCAGGGGACATGGTTAAGAATCCACAAGCGGTCTACGAGAGAGCTGAAGAGATGGCTGCTAAATATCGAGAGCAACTGCTGGCTAAGCAACAAGGGCTAGCATCTATGCCTCTTCCTGTGGCAGAAGATACTGTTTCTGTCGATAGCGATGTGGAGCTAGAAGTTGAGGAAATTCCGGCTGCTACTGACGATGAGTAGCTAGTTTCTAGCCTTACAGCCTATGCTAAAGATTTGCTGCGATCGATTTGTAGCGACTGCTGTTGAGGCTGTGATCTTCGACAAAGATGGTACTCTAGCTGATTCAGAACAATATCTGCTAGCTCTGGGCCGGGAACGATCGCGGTTGCTGGCTGAAGGTTCCGCTGACATCGCAGCATTACTCAATGACTGCTTTGGGCTGACAACAACTGCTGTGAAAGGTGGTGGATTGTTAGCAGTGGGCACTCGTCATGAAAATAAAATAGCTGCGGTTAATTGCCTTGTTCAGGCTGGTTTGGCAAAAGAGCAGGCTGAGCAAAAGGTGGATGAAGCTTTTGGAGTAGCGGACGAGCTGATGCCAGAAAAGGCCGCATCTACTCCAGTTTTTTCCGGTGTAGTGCCCTTGCTACAGCAGTTGCACCAAATTGGGCTAAGTATTGGTATTCTCTCGTCAGACTCAACTGTAAATGTTGAAGCGTTTGTCCAAGCCAACTGTCTGCATCCTTACGTTCAAGCCTGCCTAGGTACGGATACGGCCTTGAAAAAACCAGATCCGGCATTATTTCACTGGGCATGTCAACAGCTTGGGGTTAATGCTCAACGGGCAGTTATGGTTGGTGACTCGTCAACTGATATGATTATGGCAAAATTAGCGGGAGCTTTGGGAAGTATCGGAGTAACGTGGGGTTGGCAGATTCCGTGCTTGCCAAAGGAGGCTGATGCAATCGCCCGCGAATTTCGCGATATTAAGGTGCTTGGCTGAATGCTATAATTTGCGGGACTTATAGTAGCTGGCTTACCAAATCAACGCAAAGAGAGGATCCTGCCTTGTCCAGTCGTTACTTTTTCACTTCGGAATCCGTAACAGAAGGTCACCCTGATAAGATCTGTGACCAAATTTCAGATGCCATTCTTGATGCCTTACTGACTCAAGATCCAACCAGCCGAGTAGCCGCTGAAGTTGTGGTGAACACAGGTTTAGTTCTAATTACAGGAGAGATCACTTCCAAAGCTCAGGTCAACTACATTGATTTGGCTCGACAGAAAATCACTGAAATTGGCTATCTGGGAGCAGATAGTGGCTTCTCCGCTAATAGCTGTGCTGTTTTAGTAGCGTTGGATACTCAATCTCCTGATATTGCTCGTGGTGTAGATGTGGCGCGAGAGGTTCGCTATCAAACTAGTGATGAGTATTTTG
>JANWZG010000579.1 GCA_025054735.1 Cyanobacteriota bacterium
GATCGTCATCCTCGTTTCTCTGCTGAATCAACAACTTTGGCAAGGTCAAGGTGGCAGCAACCCCATTCTACCCATCGCTTTAGATAGCGGCGACCCCTTGGCGATCGCTTGTTTTTTCACCACAGCATCCCTCGCTGCCCCCCTATTTGAAGAAGTTATGTTTCGAGGATTTTTGCTGCCTTCCTTAACTCGCTACTTGCCAGCATGGGGGGCGATCGGCATCAGCAGTTTCCTGTTTGCTCTAGCCCACCTCAGTGTCTCTGAAGTGCTACCCCTAACGGCCTTGGGCTGTGTCTTAGGCTTCGTCTATCTGCGATCGCGCAGCTTGTTAGCCCCTATCTTGCTGCATGGTCTGTGGAATGGTGGCACCCTCATCAGCCTAGTCACCCTAGGCAATTCATAATCAAAAAGCATGGACTTATAGTTATTCCAGACTAGAAAGAGACATCCTTAGCCCCTCTCCCTCGCTTTGGGAGGGGAACTGGTGTAAATCCTTGAGCTTTAGCTTCGGCGACAATTGTTTTCATGGTTTTCGTGTTCCGATTGAGCGCCATAAAAAATCATCCGCCCTGCCATAGGTTACGGATGATATATTTATCACAATCTTTTAGAGCAAGACTTTAATCGTTAGAACCAAATGGTGATAGGTATTCAGTGAGTTTACTCTTGAGTTTGGTCTCCTATCATCAGGTCGTCAGGATCAACATAGTGGCAGGTTGCATCATCAATACAGATTAACGCCCATCCAGAATCATCAACTCCCATAAACTTGTAAGATGCTTCCTGGACAAAGAATCCTCTGTGGTTTCTTGTATCTGGCTTAACATTTACTTGATTATTCAGCATGGTGACTACGCTCCTGGAAAAAACGATAAAGAAAAGTAATCGTAAGGTAAAAGGAATGTTATCATTAGGTTCCTGAGAATAGTGTTAAGTTAGTCATCGTATTATTACTGCAAGTAAATCTTTGGACAGATATATCAACTGATGTCATAGCTTGCTGAAGTCCACATCCAGCAAGGTTTGTAGGTACACAAGCAAGACACAAAAGGGTGCTTTGGTGATTCTTCAGACTTAGATTTTCTTTTAAACTTTTGTATCAGTCCTCTGAGCAGCTTTTGCGAGCCTACTAGCAGCTTGCATTGTACCGTTAGCATCCATCCTCACCCTAAATTTCTCTCCCAGAGGGGAACCTCAACCCGAATTCTCTCCTCTCCCTACTGGGAGAAGAGGTTGGGTAGTGTAGCTTGCTTCCCGCAGGGTGGAGGGGCTGTTGCATCCATATCTGCTGGGCTTGTGCTATTCCCTAAATTTCCAATGCAGATAGCTTGTAGTGGAAACTTGAGCTTGTACTATACTGATAGGGTTGTGGAGATAGTATTCAGAGAATTTCAGTCTGTGCTGCTTGGGAAATCGATCGCTGGCAAGGCACCTTTTCTGGTAGGGTTACAAGAGGGAGATGTACAAGACTAAGACCTTGCTGTCAGGGTTTTGGGCTTGTCTGCAATTAGTATTCGGAGATTCAAAAACCATGTCGATCGTGTTTCAGCTTTTTTTATTCGCCCTGGTTGCTCTTTCATTTGTGATGGTCATCGGTGTACCCGTAGCCTATGCGTCGCCTCAAAACTGGGATCAGTCAAAGCGATTACTGTTCCTAGGTTCCGGGATTTGGGTACTGTTGGTGATTATTGTGGGTGTACTAAACTATCTGGTGGTATAAGGCTAATGGTCTGAAGTTGTTGTGTGTTCATTGCTAGGCATTAATGGCTGTTTTTGAAGGACGGTTTACTAAGCCCGAATCATTGCGATTGGCAATCGTGATTGGT
>JANWZG010000580.1 GCA_025054735.1 Cyanobacteriota bacterium
ACCACAGAATTTGCCCACCTGTTGCTACCCGCTACCCAATGGAGTGAAAAAACGGGCACCATGACCAACTCCGAGCGCCGGGTCACCCTTTGTCCTGCCTTTCAGCCCCCTAAAGGGGAAGCAAAAGAAGACTGGGCAATCTTTGCTGAAGTCGGTCGCCGTCTGGGATTCTCAGCCCAGTTTCCCTTTACCACGGCTGCTGAGGTTCATGCTGAGTTTGTCCAGCTCACTGCTGGTCGTCCCTGTGACATGTCTGGTATTAGCTACGATCGCCTCCGCCAGTGTGGCCCGCTACAGTGGCCTCTGCCAGCGCAGGTGATTGGTGATAGGTGTGGGGTGTCAGAAGCAGTCGTTGCTCCCCATTTTCCATCTGACACCTGTAAACGCCTCTACACCGACCTGAACTTTCCTACCCCCGATGGGCGGGCACGGTTCGTAGGCTACCATGCTAAGGGTTTGGCAGAGCCACCCGACCAAGACTACCCCTACATCCTCACCAATGGCAGGTTGTACGGTCACTGGCACACCCAAACCCGCACTGGACGAGTGGAAAAAACCCGCCAGATGCACAGCCATCCCTTTATTGAAATCCATCCCCGTGATGCTGAAGCTCTGGGGATTACGACAGGGATGCTTGTGGAGGTGCGATCGCGGCGGGGCCGGGGACAGTTTCCAGCCCTGATTACCACTGCCATCACCCCTGGAACTGTCTTTGTACCCATGCACTGGGGGTCTCTCTGGGCAGACGGAGCCGAAGCCAATGCCCTTACCCATCCAGCAGCTTGCCCCGACTCTGGCCAACCCGAACTCAAAGCCTGCGCTGTCCAATTGCGTGCTATGGAGCCTCCTGGTAAGGGTGAGGCGGGCTAGGGAGTTGCCCATCATCTGAGGTTAGCCACCATCCCAGCAAAACCTCGACATCCCCTCACCCGTCGGTTAGATTAGGAACCAGTAGACCCTACCCACCCGATGTCCAACCCAGACCCAACTACAGAGCAATAGCATGTCTCTGGCGGCAAGGCAGAGCAAAATCAGTTCACGGACAACAAGGCACCGATTAGCAAAGACAACCAGCCCTGTTACGGGCGTGCTCTGGCTATCTGGGAGCAGTGGTTGGAGGCTGACCATCCCCACACCGTTACTGGACGAGAGAATTTAGCCCTGCTCTACGATGCAATGGCAGCTTTGTCTAAGTTGCAAGGACGTTATGACAAGGCTATTGAGTACTTGGAAAAAGCCCATCGCCTTGCGTCTCAAGTTGTGCCGCCGCTAGCTTAGGATAGCAACATTAGCCTGGAGGAGTAACTGTTATTCCAACCTCACAGCAAACGTCGCTCTGTTTTCTGCTCTGCCAATCGTTGACTAGCTTCTACCTATCGGTTGACTTAGGGCGATTTGACCAATGCAACCAGCGCATTGTCATCCTAGCCGGAGACGATATTCAGATTGTCATCTTTCCCACCGGGTATTTCCCACCGGGTATTGGAGATTTGAGCTATGAATCCTGACTTTGCTGCCATGATCCGCCAAGAACACGCACCTATGTGCTCAATCACCGCCACGATGAAGCAGCATTTCGTGCGTATGTGGATCGATCGGACGCTGAAGCACGATGGGTGGAAATGCTCTCTGTGCAATCGATCCTAGACTTACAGCAGTGTCTTGAATTTTTGCAACGGCTGACGCGCCATGCCCTCACTGCCAGCGACGATCGTGCTGCATGGGGGAATGCAGACCTCAAAACAGCAACTAGCCTCAGTGATTTGGCGCGGCTGTACGAAGTCGGGTAGGGGCGCACGGCTGTGCGCCCCTACAATC
>JANWZG010000581.1 GCA_025054735.1 Cyanobacteriota bacterium
CTCCTGTTTGCCCAGATCAGACTGGTGTGGGCACTACCGTGGCTGGTTGCCTGCGTCAGCTCAAGATTCCTAACATTTCTGGTGTCAGAGTTTATGGGCGACGTGCTGGCGAAAAGCATCCCGTCTGGACCTACGCGGCTGATTTTGTGCCCCGGAAACGTTTGGTTCCCCAGGCTATGCCGGAATTTGCAGCCTCAGAGCAATATCTACATGACCTATTGGTACAACCTCAAGACACGGTTTCCCCGCAGGAGAGTGCTACATCCCTGGGTCAACTGGCGGGCTATGTTCGTCAAGCCGTTCAGACCTCGCTATTGCGATTGCCCCTATTTGCTCCCGCAGATTTGCCCCATCAGGTCGATCGGCGCGGTGTCAATACAGCCCTAATCTGGGGTATGGCTGGGCTACTTTTAGCTGTCTTTACAGACTTAGCCACTAGCAATATCCTGCAACACTATGCCCAGCTGCAAACGCCAGAAAAAACTGACAGAACTAGTGCTAATCAGGGAGGAGCTGCTAGCCTGTTGTCTCCTGCTGCTAATGGCAGCACACCCACTGAACCACTGCCGTCGGTGAAGGCCCCAACTCAGCCTACTCCCAAAGCTGCTGATTTACCTACCCTGAAGTCTGCTCCGAATTTAGACAACGGCGTATTTAATGATGAGGGTTTTACTGGTAGCCCATCAGCGGGTGTGACGATCGCCCCTGGAGAAAAACCCTACACCCCCAGTACAGGACTCTACACTCCCGATTTAGAAAACTCTCCATACCCTAGTTTCAATAACCCCCAACTGGACAAAAAGCTAGCTCTCTACTACGAACGGGTACTAGAGTCTGGGCCACCTGATGTGCTGATTATTGGCAGTTCCCGTGCTCTACGGGGAATTGATCCCGTTGCCCTTAGCTCTGCCCTTGCTGCCCGTGGCATTGAGGATGTCACTGTCTTCAACTTTGGTATTAACGGCTCAACGGCTAAATTTGCTGACCTGCTGCTTCAAAAAATTCTGCTGCCAGCCCAGCTACCAAAAATCATCCTATGGGCAGATGGCTCTCGCGCTTTGAACAGTGGGCGCATTGACAGCACCTACGAAGCCTTGACAACCTCTGAAAGTTATCGCCTGTTAGCACAAGGCAAACCATTATTGTCTCCTGCTGCCTCGGCTAAACTAACGTCAACAGGTACCTCTACAGGCGTATCTAGTGCAGGAGTGCCTACCTCCACGTCGTCATCTCCACTGATCATTGACATCACCCGCAGTTATGAGGATGCCAGTCGCTGGTTCGATCGCACCCTGTCAGTCGTATCTGCCACCTATCCCCAGCGAGATCAGCTCAAGGGCTTCCTCAGAGACAAATTTGCCGCAATTGTGCCAGCACAACCAAAACCTGAAACTTCGCTTATACTACCCTCTGCTATTGCTCCAGAAGACCAAACGTCGCTGCTTCAGAGCGATCGCGACGGCTTCCTCTCGCTATCGGTGCAATTTAACCCCGCTACTTACTACCAGCAATATGCACGGGTGCCTGGCAGCTTTGATAATGACTATCGTGCCTTTCGTCTTCAAGGGGAACAAAGTGAAGCCCTCAAGTCCGTAGCAACCATGGCCCGCGATCGCAACATTCCCCTCGTCTTTATCAACTTGCCCCTCACTGCCGAATACCTTGACCCTGTGCGCCGAGAGTATGAACAACAGTTCCAGCGCTACATGCTAACAGCAGCCCGTAACCTGGGGTTTGGGTTCCGCGACCTATCAGAACTATGGCCAACGGAGAATGACTACTTCTCGGATCCCAGCCACTTAAACCGCTACGGAG
>JANWZG010000582.1 GCA_025054735.1 Cyanobacteriota bacterium
AGCCGATCGACGTTTCCAGGCAGCAGGGACTCTTTCAGGTGGTGAACGTCAGATGTTAGCGATGGGTAAGGCATTAATGCTGAAGCCGAGCTTGCTCCTACTTGATGAGCCATCAGCAGCCTTGTCGCCCATCTTGGTTAGCAATGTGTTTGAGCAGATTCAGCAGATTAATCAGCGCGGCACTGCAATTGTTCTCGTTGAGCAAAATGCTCGCATGGCGCTAAAAATGGCAGATCGTGGCTATGTGTTAGAAGCAGGCCGCGATCGGTTTACAGGTTCTGGGGTTGAGCTGCTAAACGATCCGAAAATAGGTGAACTGTACCTAGGTGTTAGTCGTGTATATAAGGAATCTACACCAGATTAATCTCGACTTTACGAGCAGTTAACCTAAAGACAACTCAGGGTGCGATATAGTGTCGATCAACAGTAATCAAAACTAGAACTTGTGAATAAGCAGCTAAAATCTGGGCCGATGATTAGGATAGCTAGGGTTGGTAAAATGCAGCGGTTGCCCCAATGGTACAGAGCATTGGCCTTGGTAAGTCTATGCGCATTAGCCGCCTGTAGTAAACCTCTGGACACTAAGAAAATTGCAGATGCCATCAAGTTAGATGTAACTACACAGGGTGCACCCACGCTCAAGGTTGTAACCTGCCCCCAGCGAGTTCCCATGGACAAGGATAGACCGTTTAAATGTGTGGGTGAGCTAGAAAATGAAACTCGGTTTGCGATTACTGTTACCCAAGAAGATGATAAAGGTACTGTTAAGTGGGATGTTCCCCATACAAAGGGCCTGTTGAACTTGTTAAAGCTGCAGGCAACTATTGAGCAGGCGCTTCAGAGTCAGTTTGGTAAACCTCCAAAGGTTGATTGTGGTGGTAAGAAGTACCGTAGTGTTAAGCCTGGAGAAACCTTTGAGTGCAAAATTATTGCCCAAGGTAGCGACACGGCCACAGGTGGTAAGAATGCCGATGCTAAGAAGCCTGATGCTAAGACTGACGCTAAGGCCAACCAAAAAGGTAAAACCGCGGTTCAACTTCAGCGGCCTGTGCGAGTGTTGGTTGCGATCGACCCTGATCGTAACGTGACTTGGCAGCAAGTTATGCCTGAAGTAAGAGTTGCTGCTGCACCTGGCAAACCTGGCGCTGCGCCTGGTAATGCATCCTCGACTGCGGCCACAGGTACGACTGACGCTGCTGCATCGGCAGCCGCAACGGAGACGAGTGGAGGCAAGAAGCAAAAGCCCCTACCTCCACCTACGGCTGAAGAGATTGAGGAGTTGGGCTTAGACAAGTTGGACTAGTGCTGGTCTATCAGTTTATCGACCAAGAGCGTGCATACTGTTAATCACATCAGCGCAGCGATTGGTAACAGCTTCTAGCTCTGCACGGTCTGTAGATGCTGGTGGAGGCAATAATTCTCCAATCCGAACTGTTACTGGAACTGCATTAGGCACAGGTGATTTGCCTTTGATGATGCGCTCTGTTCCCCAAAGGCTGACAGGCAGCAGGGGTGCACCTGCTTTGGCTGCAATGAGAGCAGCCCCTAGTTTGGGTGAATGGATACGAGCGTCGGGAGTACGAGTGCCTTCTAGAAAGATACCTACTGCCCATCCTCGCTGCATAGATTCCAGTGCCGATCGCAACGCACTCCGGTCAGGAGATCCTCGCTTGACAGGATACGCCCCATACAATCGAATTGCTGCCCCCAAGATGGGCACTCGAAATAACTCTTCCTTAGCCATGAAGGCTACAGGACGACCCACACAACTGGCCAAAATAGGTGGGTCAAAGTCACTAGCAT
>JANWZG010000583.1 GCA_025054735.1 Cyanobacteriota bacterium
TTACGTGAACAAGGGCAGCCTGCTGATCCAACCTTCACTCGTGACTGGTTAGACTGCATTGATCGTTGGCGTGAAGACTATCCCCTGGAGGTTCCTCACTATGCTGACAGTATTTCACCCCAAGAAGTTATTGTGGAAGTTGGGCGGCAGGCTCCTCATGCTTATTACACTACAGATGTGGGACAGCACCAAATGTGGGCGGCTCAATTCTTGAAAACTGGTCCCCGTCGCTGGATTTCTAGTGCAGGTCTAGGCACCATGGGCTACGGAATGCCTGCGGCTATGGGAGTTAAGGTAGCGCTGCCTTCAGAGCAAGTGATCTGTATTAGTGGCGATGCTAGTTTCCAGATGAATATGCAGGAGTTGGGCACCTTAGCGCATTACCGTCTAGATGTAAAAACCGTGATTATCAACAATGGATGGCAAGGCATGGTGCGCCAGTGGCAGCAAACTTTCTATGGTGAACGCTACTCGGCCTCTAACATGGAAGTAGGAATGCCTGATTTTGTCAAGTTGGCTGATGCCTTCGGGATTAAGGGTATCATGGTCGATTCTCGTGATGACTTGCAGGCAGCGATCGCCGAGATGCTTGCCCATCCAGGGCCTGTGCTTTTGGATGCTCACGTTACTCGTGATGAAAACTGCTATCCCATGATTGCCCCCGGCAAGAGCAACTCGCAAATGATTGGGTTAAAGGAGCCGAAACGGCTACGGACTCGAAATGTCAGCGTTTGAGGCAGATCAGTTCTTGGCCAGTTCTTGTGATTCCTTAACTGTTAGCCTAACAACCAAATCCAGAGGGGAATTGTTGCTAGAAGACCGATCGTGGTCAGGGTAATAGTACTAGTGGCCAAGGCTCGATCTAGGTCATACTCCTCTGCCAAAATCAGGTTGGCGAAGGCAGATGGTGTGCCTGCCATGATGGCAAACCCAAGCACCGCAGGTTGCGGTAACCCCATGAGGAGCATAATGATTGCCAGCACCAGCGGCATAACCACAATTTTATTCACAGCCGGAATAATGGCTAGCTGAAAACTACGCCATCCCTGTAACTGACCAAGGCGCATTCCCATTAAGCAGAGTGCGCAGTAGATCACAACCTCAACACAGCTATCTAGCGCGGCATCAACCCTTGCAGGCAATGCGACGGATTGAGTAGCAGCACCGATAATGCAAGCCCATAGGGGTGGTGCCGTCAGTACGTCACGCAACTGCTTCCACCAGCGACTTTGTTGAGAACTATGCCCAAAGTAGCTGGCCAAAAATACTCCTAGACCATAGGTACCAACCAGGTTATGCATCACAGCATACAGAACAACCCAGCTAGTGTAAGGTTCTCCTACTAGCGCTGGGGCGATCGCTAAGCCCACAAACCCCGTATTTCCGATTGCCGATGAGAGTACAAAGCTCCCTTGATAGGCTCGGTTGTTGCTACTAACGCCTACTAATGAAGCGGGTAACTTTGGCTGCAGCCAAAGCCCTATTAAGGCAGCCACAACACCTATACCCAAAGCCATCAGCATCGTGAGAGGGGCAATCGCGATCGTCACAGAAAAGGTCGAATGCCGCGCCAAGGCTAAAATTTGCAGCGGCACCCCTACCCAATACAGTCCTCGCCCTAAGAAACGTGGTAGGGCGCTAGGTAGAAGTCGTGCTAAACAGACCCCTAATCCTGTCCAGACAATTAGGGAACCATAGGTGTTAAGCAGCGTGTCTGTCATGGGTTACTCCATAACCTCAATGCCTTGAATCCGCCATTGTTCGTCCTGCCGAACTAGCTTATATTGAACCCGCAAGGTACG
>JANWZG010000584.1 GCA_025054735.1 Cyanobacteriota bacterium
TAGTGATATCCCTATCAACCTTAGCTATGCAGATCCTGTCACTTACCCAGATATGGGGATTTGGCATCCCATGGCTCCTAAGATGTTTGAGGATGTGAAGGACTATTTAGCCTGGCATCAAGGACGACGGGATATTGAAGCAGATCTTAAGGATCCACTAGCTCCCTGTGTTGGTCTTGTACTCCAGCGTACTCACTTGGTGACAGGGGATGATGCCCACTATGTAGCCATGGTGCAAGAACTGGAATACATGGGTGCACGGGTCATCCCAGTGTTTGCTGGGGGGCTGGACTTTTCTAAGCCAGTGGATGCTTATTTCTATGACGATCGGGCTGGCGCTAGAGAACCAATTGTAGATGTGGTTGTTTCCCTTACCGGTTTTGCGTTAGTCGGTGGCCCTGCACGGCAAGATCATCCCAAGGCAATTGAAGCTCTGAAGCGTCTTAACCGCCCTTACATTGTGGCACTGCCCTTAGTGTTCCAAACTACGGAAGAATGGCTGGATAGTGATCTAGGGCTACATCCTATTCAAGTGGCACTCCAAATTGCCTTACCAGAGTTAGATGGGGCAATTGAGCCAATCATTTTATCAGGGCGGGATGGCATGACTGGCAAGGCGATCGCCCTGCAAGACCGCATTGAAGCTGTTGCCCGACGTGCTCTCAAGTGGGCAAATCTGCGTCGCAAGCCCAAGCTAGAGAAAAAGCTAGCGATTACCGTTTTCAGCTTTCCCCCGGATAAGGGCAACGTGGGAACGGCTGCCTATCTCGATGTGTTTGGCTCTATCTACAAAGTCTTAGAAGCCTTGCAGCACAATGGCTATGATGTTCAAGATTTACCCGATTCCCCAGAAGCACTGATGCTGGAGGTGCTCCACGATGCCCAAGCTCAGTACAGCAGCCCTGAACTCAACATTGCCTATCGGATGTCGGTGCCAGAATACGAGCGGCTTACACCTTACTACCCAGAGGTGGAAAAGTCTTGGGGGCCTGCACCGGGTCACTTGAATACCGATGGTCAAGACTTGTTGATCTATGGCAAGCACTTTGGCAATGTGTTCATTGGTGTGCAGCCGACCTTTGGCTATGAGGGCGACCCTATGCGCTTGTTATTCTCACGCTCGGCTAGCCCCCACCACGGGTTTGCAGCTTACTACACCTATCTGGAACATGTTTGGCAAGCTGATGCCGTATTGCACTTTGGCACCCACGGCTCTCTAGAATTCATGCCCGGAAAGCAGATTGGTCTCTCTGGAGCTTGTCATCCCGATAATTTGATTGGTACAATCCCCAACCTCTACTACTACGCGGCTAATAACCCCAGCGAAGCAACGATCGCCAAGCGTCGGAGCTATGCCGAAACTATCAGCTACCTTACACCCCCTGCAGAGAATGCTGGTCTGTACAAAGGCTTGCGAGAACTCAGTGATCTAATTGCCTCGTATCAAACCCTGAAGGATACAGGACGAGGGGTTTCTATCCTCAATTCCATCATAGACAAGTGCCGCCTTGTGAATCTTGACAAGGATATTCCTGAGTTGCAGGTAGCAGATGATGTATCTCTAGATGCGAAGGACTGGACTGCTGAACAGCGGGATACTCTGGTGGGTAAGGTCTATGCCAAGCTGATGGAAATTGGGTCACGACTGTTGCCTTGTGGTTTGCATGTGATTGGTAAACCACCGACAGCCGAGGAAGCGATCGCCACTCTGGTCAACATTGCTAGCTTAGATCGTCCTGAAGACGGGATTGTCGGCTTACCTCGGATTATTGCCAATGCCTTGGGTCGAAATATCGATGAC
>JANWZG010000585.1 GCA_025054735.1 Cyanobacteriota bacterium
GTCGTATAAAACTGGGGCGCTAGGATTCGAACCTAGGAATGGCGGGACCAAAACCCGCTGCCTTACCGCTTGGCGACGCCCCAATAACACCAGCTAAACCTAGCTTATAGTAACAGTTCTCGATCCAATCAGACAAGCAATTTATTATTGACAACCAAACAAGCAATCTATTCTTGAAGTTTGCCAGTGAACAGGAGCGTCAACAGCGACCCAACAGTTGCAACTTAGCAACTATGGCGAAAACCGCGCTTGGCGATCAAAGGCTAGTCGCACGGCTGACAACACTAAAATCACCAAGAACATCACTAAGCCAATTGTGCAGGCGTAGTTAATTTCTAGATTTTGAAAGGCTTGTTCATATACATAATAGACCACAGTTTTAGAACTGTTCAAGGGGCCGCCTTGCGTCATGATAAACACCTCCTCAAATACTTTGGTTGCAGAAATTGCGGAGATGACAGCAACGAGGAATAGGTAGGGTCTCATGAGGGGAATGGTAATGTCCCAGTGTTTTTGCAGGCCATCGGAGCCATCGATCGCTGCTGCCTCATAAAGTTCTGTAGGAATGGCTTGTAATCCAGCTAGATAAATCACCATGTAGTAGCCTAATCCTTTCCAGATGGTCACCACCATGACGCTAAACAACGCTAGCTGAGGGCTAGTTAACCAGGGTACCCTCCTCAGAACGGGAAACATTGTCGCCAGCGGTGAGAGCAATTGATTGAACAAGCCATTTTCGGCATACAACCAACGCCAGGCAATGCCAGCGACCACCATAGAAATGATAACTGGCGTATAGTAAGCGGCTCGAAACCAATGAATGCCCCTAAGGGACTGGTTCACCAGAATTGCCAGCCCTAGAGGAACAGTCACTAGCACCGGCACAACACCTAGGAGATAGACCAGGGTATTCCGTAGGGTTTGCCAAAATACTGGATCCTTTGAAAGACGTTCAAAGTTTGCTAACCCCACCCACACTGGTGCCACAGTGAGGTCAACTCCATAGCGTGTGAAGCTGAGATAGAGCGCCTGCAACGCTGGATAGAAAACTGTCAGACACAATACAACTAATGCTGGTAATAAAAATAGATAGGGTGTCAGATGGGATTGAATGCGTTGGTAGGGATGCATAGGAATGCTGTAAGTAGTTGAAGCTCTGGGCAAAGCCTGGTTAATAGCGATTTCAGTAATCTGATTCTAGTCTGCTAATGGGGCAAGTGGCTGCTGGTGGCAGCAATGCCAGGAGTTATTGCTAGACAACGTAGCTCAGATTTCGAGTTCAGATTTCGGTATCAGGCATAACTAACTTGTCACAACAAGTTGCTAAAATGAGCAACACTTACCTGTTATAACAAGTTTGCTCTCGTTCGCCTGTTTTGACTATGCCTGATTGCTCACCCATGATGAACACTACTGAAACAATACCTTTGCAAACAGATTGGTTGGTGAAACCCCGTCAGATTCTCACTGTTCAGCAACTAACTGCCCTGAACCAGCGATCGAATCGTGCTGGCATTCTGCAACTAGCAGGACATTTGGCTATCCTCGGAATTAGTGGTTACCTGTGGGGCACAAATCATAGCGCTGGGTGGATTGCGGTGCCGGCGATCGTGGTCTATGGGTTTAGCCTAGCAGCAATGTTTGCCGCTCTGCATGAGTGTGTGCACCGAACAGCCTTTGCTAGCCAGCGTTGGAATGATATTGTGGCTTGGTTGGCAGGATTGCTATCGTTTTACAACAGCACTTTTTATCGCCGCTATCACAAGTGGCACCATCGTTACACCCAAATTCCAG
>JANWZG010000586.1 GCA_025054735.1 Cyanobacteriota bacterium
CAATGCTGATTTACAGCTTACTCATAAATCATACCGAAGATTGGTGCTCCCTACAGCATTGTGTCTCAACACCCAAGTTAGAATTTCTAACCCCGTTACCAAGCCTTTGGTGATTAAAGTAGTTCCAGTCACCCAGGAACATAGGTTCCAAAGCTAGGCAAGTTTGACTATATTGCCAGAATGGCTAAACAACAAATCCAGAGAGCGAAAGGTCTAGTACCTGCAACTCCCTGGATGACAATGCAATCTAGTGCTAGCGAAAAAGACTAAATCAAGAAGATCTGACTAGTATAACTGCTCTTCTTGATGGGTTTGAATGGTGCAGTCAGAAGTGGCATATGCAACACAGGTGAGTACATATCCAGCTTCTATCTGGTCATCATCCAAGAATGATTGGTCAGACTGATCAACTGTACCTGAGATTAGCTTACCAGCGCAGGTAGAGCAAGCACCTGCACGACAAGAATAGGGCAAATCCAGACCTGCTTCTTCGGCAGCATCTAGGATGTATTGGTCTTCGGGTACTTCGATCGTTGTGTTCAGACCTTCAGCTTCGTTAATGAGAGTAACTTTGAAAGTCGCCATGAATGAATCCTCTCGTTAATGGATACGGCATTTTATAATGTTCGCCAGCTAATAAACTCATGACCTGAATTCAGGCTAAATTTACTGCTGGTCAAACTTCATTTTTGATACTACGGGAAAAATTTACATTTGCAATTCCGAATCCTGGGCTGGATGAACGGGATTTGTAATCAGATGGAGAGGTTTACTCTACTTATGCTTATAGGACTGTCAAGATGTGATAGCCCGTGATTCGTACGCTCTATGCAAAATGCTGTCAACACAGAGATTTCAGTCCACCATCAGGTTAAAGGCTTCGGATCATGGTTGATTTAACCTGTTGATCAGCTAATATCCGAATAATTTATTGAACCCATTAGCGAATGTAAACTTGGGTATCTACATCCTAGCTCGCAGGCATAACTCTTAGTGAGGACTTAAGTCCTCACTACCAACCCCCTAGCTAGATTTTGTATTGCTATAGTTATCTGACTTAGACACATACCTAGTCTTTCAACACTATACCAATGCAGAAAACCCGCTATGCTTATCTAATGTGCTTAAGCAGCCAATGTGCTTAGCTGCAGGTTTGATATTGGGTTAACTGACGTTATCTGGTGCCTCTGAACTATGTTCCAAGTCTTGATAATTGATGATGATATAGCAACTAGGGCACTGTTGCGGAGAGTTCTTTCTAAGCAGGGTTATCAGGTTTTAGAGGCAAGCGGTGGCAAAGAGGGGATTGAGCAAGCACTACAACACTGCCCGGCGATCATTATTTGTGACTGGATGATGCCCCAGGTTGATGGACTGGAAGTCTGTCGTCAAGTGAAAGCAAGCCCACTGCTGTCAACAACCTACTTTATCCTGCTCACAGCACGCAGTGGTACCGAGAACCTAGTCACTGGTCTAGATACAGGGGCTGACGATTTTCTATCGAAACCGATCGAAACTAGCGAGCTAAATGCCCGTGTTAGAGCCGGTCTTCGGATCCATCAACTCACCAAAGATCTCCAGTTTAAGAACCAGTCTCTGGAAAAACTAACCAGCGATTTACAGTCCCAAAAGCAGATTTTGGAGAATGAGTTTCACGAGGCGGCTGAGTACATACGCTCTTTGCTGCCACCTCCAATAACAACTGGCAGCATTAGTATTGATGCTCGTTTTATTCCGTCTCAGCAGCTAGGTGGTGACTGCTTTGATTACTACTGGCTAGAT
>JANWZG010000587.1 GCA_025054735.1 Cyanobacteriota bacterium
GACTGTTTGACTGTGACTTTAACCAAATGTTGGAGCTAGAAGCCGAGTTACCAGGAGATGCTAGACCTCATATTCGTAACTTTGACCTAGCTTGCTGGGAAGCTCGCCAAATTGTGACCGATCGCCATTGCTTTGGCTGCACAGCAGGAGCGGGTAGTTCCTGTGGCGGCGCGCTCGAACCTTAATTCCAGAGACTTGGTGCTTCTGTTAGGTTAATAGCTGATTCGGATCAACCCCCAGCGATCGTAGATATTGTTCTAACTGCTGCGCTCGGTGCTCAGCCGCCTCAGCTCGTTGGCGTTCTAGAACTAGTTGCTCATAACTTTGATCTGGGGTTGGGTAGGGATGGCGTTGTGCATCAAACCAAACCAGCAACTCTTGCTCCATGCCTGCAAACACTTGTCGATGTCGTCCAATTCCTAGCCCTATCTCTGGCATCCAATAGGGTTCACCAATCTGGAGGCAATAGCTGCCATCTACCAATTTATGAACTTCAAAGGGCTGATGACCGTCCCGCCGCCAAAACTCAGGGTTGTAAATCACGTAGTACAAAACCCCTAGCTTGGCATAAAGCTCCATCTTTTCCTCGTATTCACCACCGGGCTTGTGAGACACCATTTCCAAGACCCAGATGGGCACGATGCCATTTTCTTCCCAAGTAGCATAGCTCCGGCGAGATTTACCTCCCTTCTTGCGCTCGACGTTCAGGCTCAGGAAGGCATCTGGAACGACGGGTACTAATGGACTAGGGCCAGTGGTGTGATAAATAGCCATATCCACACCAAAGTACCAGTCCATGCGAGTTTGCCAAATACTGGAAAGGACAAATAGCAGTAAGTTAGGCAACAAATTTTGGTCTTCATTATCCACAGGGGTATCGTCTGAGCAGGGCAACTCATCAGTAGAGGGCAAGCCAAGAGGGATAGAAGGCATGACTGGTGTTTCCTAGTCAAACTAGTGTGATAGTCATCTTAGCAAATCTACTCAGGTAGGACGATCGTACTGGATGATGCTCTAATAGCATTCCTCCAAAAGCCAGCTACATAACCTGTGAGTTCGTAGTATGGATCGAAGTCCTGACTCCAAGCTATCTGTAGCAATAGTTTAGAGAATTAGTAAACCATATTCATGCTTGTTAACTGAACAGTGCTGCCATACCCTGGAAACTACTACTATCAGATAGCAGCACGCGATCGCCAGCCTGATGCCGTAGGCTTGTCATAGAACCAACAGGTAGGGGCACAGCAGTAGAACTTCTAACCAAATGCGATAAAGTTGCTGCAACATTGCCAGCAGAAGTAAGATACACTAGATTTTCTGAAGTTTTGTGATCGTCTCTTCTCTTCTACACACTCTATTTCTTCTATACACGGTGAAAACGTCCCATGAACGCGCAGGCAATCATCCAGGCTATTGAGTCGGAGCAGATGAAATCCGACATTCCCACCATACACATTGGTGATACTGTCAAAGTTGGTGTGATCATTCAAGAAGGCGGCAAGGAACGCACCCAGCCCTATGAAGGCACTGTGATTGCCAAGGCTCATAGTGGCATCAATCAAACCATTACAGTACGCAGAGTATTTCAGGGGGTTGGGGTTGAGCGGGTTTTTCTTGTACATTCACCCCGCATTGAGAGCATTAAGGTGTTGCGTCGTGGTAAGGTGCGGCGAGCGAAGCTGTACTATCTGCGCAACCGCATGGGTAAGGCAACTCGCATAAAACAGCGATTTGACCGTGATCTCTAATTTTCTATGAACCAAT
>JANWZG010000588.1 GCA_025054735.1 Cyanobacteriota bacterium
CACCTTGGGGAACCAGTAACGTATACATGAGCGCATGATCCTAGTTGTCCACCATGGTCTAACGTCGCCAGTACAACTCCCAAAGCCTACCATTGCGCTTAGCTCGCCTCGATTTGATTTCTATCATCAACATCGGTCGAAAACCCCAACTCTAACAGAGCCTTACGAATTTTTGCCTTAGATGGGCGCACCTTGGGAGCCTTCAGTTTTAGTTCCCTGGCCGTCTCGAATAACTCTCGGATTAGCACATCAAATGAATTGTCATCAGCATCTTCGGGAAGACTTTCAACTCTGCCTTCATAGGCCAAAGTATACAATTCCAAATGATGCTTCCCCATAGCACGAGCCAGTTTCCTCAGGGTTTCGGGTGTGGGGCAAGTTCCCTTAAAGCAAGCTCCCCGCAGCCTAGGCTGGGGCACACCAGACAACTCCGCTAGATGGTTCATACTAATACCTTGCTCTTCTAAATAGCGCAGAATAAACCGTCCAAGGGAGGAGCAATCTTCTGGTTTGATTTGTAACCGTGCTGGCATTCGTCTGCGATCAGGAATCTAGTAGGCAGTTCAGAGATAACTCCAGTGCTGTAGAAGCAGCGTTCACATCACTGGGAATTTGGTCAGGTAGTGATTTTTTAACGGCTGTGGGAGTTGAGTGTACAAAAAGGACAACACAGGATTGATCCTAAGTATGATTACTCTGAATAGCTGGACATTTAAGCTAAAGCATCGAAACGGTACAATTCTAGCTTATATTGCCTTCGTCCAGGGTGCAGTGCGGAGGAACTTAGGCTGAGCACTAAACAGAGGGCAAAAGCTGGCATTGTTGGTCTAGGGCAGTTTCGACCGTCTTGAGTAAGGGGGGGGTGGTCTGGCAACCAATCCTTTGGGTTCAGCACTATTGAACAATAGTTACATTTATGGTGGTAACCTTAAGAAATATCAAAAAACATTTGCAAAAACCTAACTTTTCAAACGCCTTTAGATGTGTTGAGGACTATGGCTTAGAACACTAAAAAATTTGGAAGTTTCTCACTGAATATGTACTGGATAAATTGTCTTGTTTTCCAGACTAGGCAAGATGTTAGCGATCTAGGAATGTTACCTTTCTGGATTAATTTAGCACCTATGATAGAAGGCAGCTAGCGTGATGATGTGCCATGAGATCGTCGAAGAATCACGTGTTGGTTTTGGGAAAAGAGTCGGATGATTTGCACGCACTGGGATCTGTGCTGGCGGATTTGAGCTGCTCTGTTACAATTGCTGATTCTGAAGATCAAGCTGTATTTCATGTTGATCAAGCCCCACCCTGTCTAGTGATTTTGGCAGGTAACCACCATGCTTGGTCATCAGCCGTGGTAGAAAGGCTCCGGCGTAACACCAACACCAGTTGGGCAACGATCGTCGTCCTGACCGATTTCCATGCTTCCAGTTGGCTGCACCACGATGAATACCCCGGCTTCGATGGGTTTTTGGTTAAGCCTGTGGCCAATGATATTTTGACCTCCTTGGTTCAATCTGCTCAAGCTCGGCAAGTCTGTCAAATGCTGCGCTCAGCAGTTTCTTGTTCCTGACTATGCTTCAGTTTGCGCCTGTCTATCCTTGGCTTTATCGGGTCTTGCGACCGGCATTTCCCACCTGTTTATGGTCGGGCGATCGTCAGCGTCCAGATATTGCTCTCACGTATGATGATGGCCCCCATCCGGTTTATACCCTGCAACTGCTAGACGTATTAGATCAT
>JANWZG010000589.1 GCA_025054735.1 Cyanobacteriota bacterium
ACACCAATTCTCTAAAAACTAGTGGACACAACCCATTGGTTCGTAGCAGGGGCTTAAGTCCTCGCCACAAGCTATCTGTAGCCGTAGCATAGGGAAGTGGAACCATACTCAGGGCAACGCAGGTAGCATTAAGGTTGCATTGATGCAGTTAATAGTGTTAACTTTTTTTAAGAAGATTAGGTTGGCAGCATTAATGATGCATCAAGCGTTCATTTGATCCGTCGTCTGGCTAACTGTTCATAAAGATTAGAATTTCTGGTTGAAAGTGATGACAGATGCCGTGATACCTTAGTGAATGGCGCTATGATGCAGAGGGAATGATGCCTATCACTACCTCTGGTTTCTGGGGTTTCTGAGCTAGTTGATTAGTTTAGCCACTAGCTAAGTTAACCATGGAACTGGCTGCCACTAATGAAGCGATCGTCATTATTAGTTCGGACGCTAAACATAACTTTAGTAGATCTAATTTAGTCACACTTAGCTTTAGTTGTCGTTAGCTTTGGTAATACTTAGTTTGCTGCTAATGTCTAGTATTGGGTTAATGCTGGGGACAAAAATTTTTACGCTTGATGGTGCTGTTTTGGCTACAAGTGCATCTGCAACTGGCAGGTAACTTACGTCTGTAAACCCTAGAAAGATCTGTTGACTGTTGATTGATTAATGTTGATGTTCGGAGGTATCGTTCCATGTCTGTTCGTCTGTACGTAGGTAATCTGCCCAAGGAAGTGGATCGCCAAGAGTTAGCGGCGGTGTTTGCTGAGGCGGGTGATTCTGTTTCTACGAAGGTGATTACCGATCGCAAGACAGGCAAGTGCCGAGGTTTTGGCTTTGTGACCGTCAAAACCGATGAAGAAGCCGATCAAATCATTGAAAAATTCAATGGTCATGCCTTCAAGGATTCGATTCTCAAGATTGAAAAGGCACTGCCCCGCACCAAGGGCAAAGCAGATGATGAGTCTGTTCCCGTAAGTGAAGATGAATCTGTCTCTGCAGAGGGAGCCACTGAAGTGTCTAGCAACGCCTCTAGCAGCAATGGTGCAGCCCCCAGCAGCGGCAAGAGCAATCGTCGCAAGGGCAACAAGTCTCGTAAGTCTTCGGGCAGTTCCGCATCGTCAGATACCCATGAGTCTGTTCAACCTGATCCTCGCTGGGCACAAGAGCTAGAGAAGCTTAAGCAATTGTTAGCTGCTCAGGCCACGACACCCTGACGTTCAGAACTGTTATCTGGCCTGATGCTGACTCGATATTGCAAGGGCTACCTGTAGTAGGTAGTCATGTGTAGAGCAGGCGGAACGTTTGTAGTGAGGACTTCAGTCCTCACCCGTGCATTGAGTGCTTCATGCGAGTGCCACGTGCTGTCTAGTCAGGTAGCTGGTACTGGCTAACAATCCGCTTGGCATAATCAGGCACATGGTCAGCCAACTTTTCAGGATAGTGACGCTGGACGTAGAGGTAGTTGCGGGTAAAGTGGGAGTCGATCGAAAACCGTGCATACTCCAACCCCTTCGGACCGATGCGCTCAATGACAACACCCATTAGCCGGGCAGCCCACATGGGCAGGGTTACTCCTTGGTCGTAGGCAGGAATGCTTTGTTGAACAGCAGCCCGACGATCGCCACGGGACATGACAGGTTGAGTTTCCAATTGCCCTTGCACGAGATCGAGCATGGCTTGCCCGCGATCGTTACGCACTACAATCCACTGCCAACCAAAGGGTGCCCCCATGTAGCCCACAAC
>JANWZG010000590.1 GCA_025054735.1 Cyanobacteriota bacterium
TATATTTAACTGACCGTTTACCCTTATCCTCATTAAGCCAAAAAAGTAAAGACCCCGAAGGCTAGCTTGACTTCGAGGTCCTGATCAGGGTGCATCTACCATTCCCTTATTCCAGCCAGAGAGAGAACATCCGGAAAGATTAGGGTAAAAAAGATTAGGGTAAAAGAGTGTAAGTCAGCAGCGTATAGTGGTAATGGCTCATATGCACGTTTTTAGCACTGGTGTATGCCGTTGTGAAAGCACTTACTCTTCTTGGTTCCACTGGGTCGATCGGTACTCAAACCTTAGATATTGTGCGTCAGTATCCTGACCAATTTCGGATTGTTGGTCTAGCAGCCGGACGCAACATTGAGTTACTAGCACAGCAAGTGCAGCAGTTCAAACCTCAAATCGTAGCCATTCAGGATGCTGAGCGCTTAGAGGATCTCCGAGCTGCTATTCCTGGTATGGATCCAGAACCGATTGTATTGGCTGGCCAAGCAGGCATTGTTGAAGTTGCTCGTTATGGCGATGCTGAGGTGGTGGTAACTGGAATTGTCGGTTGTGCAGGTCTGTTGCCAACGATCGCAGCCATTGAAGCTGGCAAGGATATTGCCCTAGCCAATAAGGAAACATTAATTGCTGGTGGCCCTGTGGTGCTGCCTTTGGTTCAACGGCATGGGGTCGCATTGCTACCGGCTGACTCAGAACATTCCGCCATCTTTCAATGTTTGCAAGGGGTACCTGCTGGTGGGTTGCGCCGCATTATCCTGACCGCATCTGGAGGTGCATTTCGAGATGTGCCTGTGGAAACCTTGAGCAAGGTTACGGTTGCGGATGCTCTCAAACACCCTAATTGGGTAATGGGACGTAAAATCACGATCGACTCTGCCACGCTAATGAATAAAGGTTTGGAGGTGATCGAAGCTCACTTTCTCTTTGGGCTAGACTATGACCACATTGATATTGTGATTCACCCTCAAAGCATCATTCACTCCCTCATTGAACTTCAAGACACATCCGTTTTGGCTCAACTTGGCTGGGCTGACATGCGCCTACCTCTGCTCTATGCTCTTTCCTATCCAGACCGGCTAGCAACTGACTGGGAACCGTTGGATTTAGTGAAATGCGGCAGTCTTACATTCCGTGCACCCGATCACCAAAAGTACCCCTGCATGGCACTGGCCTATGCTGCTGGACGAGCAGGGGGGTCTATGCCTGCGGTGCTAAATGCTGCCAATGAGCAAGCTGTTGCCCTTTTCCTAGAGGAGAAAATTGGATTTTTAGATATTCCGCGCTGCATTGAGCAGGTGTGCGATCGGCACCAAGCCCATAACTGTCTAACTCCGACATTGGAGGATATTTTGGCAGCAGACCAATGGGCCAGGCAGGAAGTTTTAGCCGTAGCTGCGACCAATGCCGTTTTGGTTTCCTAGTGCCGTTCCTCAGTACTGCCACTAACTGCTACTAGCTATGACTAGCCGTGAGAACTAGCTGCTGGGTTGCATCTGGGTAAGTACGTGACGAATGGCATCCCTAGGCACTTGGTCAGTAACTTGAGCACTACCAATTTGAGTAGGTAATACAAACCGCACTTGGCCATCTTGAACTTTTTTGTCCGTTTGGAGCAACGCCAGAATAGCATCAACGTCCAAACCTGAGGGCAGCATCGTCGGCAACCCTGCCTTTTGAATTAGGGCCAGTTGACGATCGGTACTCTGTTGATCCCAAAATCCTATAGTCACAGCCAATT
>JANWZG010000591.1 GCA_025054735.1 Cyanobacteriota bacterium
CTACCTCAGCTTCATCCTCCTGCAATCTGTCCTGATTAGCCACAACCGTAGCACTCTCACCCCGGACTGGCTGACCATGGCAGTTGTTGTCCAAATCTCCTTGCTGACATGTCTGGGCTTTACCTACACCAAGTTGGGACAAAAACTCCCTGGCATCATCTTTCTTGCTGCCACTTGGTCTGTCACCCTGATCGAGCAACTCTGGGCTACCCTCAACGGATTTGCCCTGCTTGGTCTTTTCGCCTGGACATTGGTCTTCCTCACTCTCGCTGCCATAGTCCCTGTTCTGTGGCAATTGCACCTGGTAGCGCAACTGGGAACTCTGACCTACTATACCTTCGCCACTGCAGTTTTGGGTTTGCGCCCCCATGGTCAAGGACTTGATGTTGCTCATGCTCTCTATCTGTTCTGGTTCTGTGCCATTTGTGACCTGGGAGTTTACCGCTACGAACAGTTACAACGGGCAGAGTTTGAGGCAAAAAGACGACTACAGCTGGAGCAACAAAAGTCAGAGCGTCTGTTGCTCAACATCCTGCCAGAGCAGATCGCACACCAACTCAAGGATCAAGAGCAGCCATCGATCGCTGAACACTATAGCGAAGTGTCGGTGTTATTTGCTGATATTGTGGGGTTTACAGCACTTTCAGCCAGGATGTCTCCTGCCGATGTTGTGCAACTGCTGAACCAGTTGTTTTCTGTGTTTGACCAACTAGTCGATCGCTATGGCTTAGAAAAGATTAAGACGATTGGGGATGCCTACATGGTGGTGGGTGGGTTGCCGACTCCCCGTGCTGACCATGCTGAGGCTGTGGCTGACATGGCGCTGGCAATGCAAAGCAGTCTGAGTCAAGTGGACAAAATCTGTGGTTACCATCTCAGTTTGCGCATTGGGATGCATAGTGGACCTGTGATTGCAGGAGTGATTGGGAGGCGGAAGTTCATGTATGACTTGTGGGGGGATACGGTGAACACTGCGAGTCGGATGGAGTCCTATGGAGTACCCGATCGGATTCAGGTGACAGAAGCGGTTTACCGACGGCTGCGTTACGGTTATGATTTTCAGGAGCGGGGAGAGATTGAAATCAAGGGCAAGGGGAGCATGAAGACTTATTTTTTGCTGGGCAAGCGGCAATCGGAGTCAGTTCAACCGAAGTACTAGCCAAGACAATTGAAGCCTACAACTTGAGATTTAACCGCCAGCAGGTGAGCGAATTGTTGCCAATATTGCGAGAAGCGATCGACTAGTGGGGAGCACGAGTTTAATCCCCGCTTTACGGCAGCAAATCAAAAGCATCTTTGGACGAGAGCCAGTGCAGAGTCACAAGCCCAGTAGTAGGAGGGGCATTATAGAGCAATTCAAAACCAGTTGCGCCACAACTAATTTTAGGGTAAAAAGACCTTCATACCCTGTTTGCCATTTTTATCCTACGACTAAGGAATGGGTTGCTCTGCAAGCCAATACCGATGGGCAGGACATCACCCTAGTGCTGGAGAGGCGACAAGTATGTTGTTTTCGCCCTTTGAGTGGGGAAGAAGGGGTAAAGTTTGGGGATGTGGGCGTAGATAGATTGCGTGTGACGTTCACAGCAGGCAGGGAGAGAAATTTTGAAAAATGACATTCGCCCGTGTGAGCTAGTGGTGAGAGACCGATATAAATATAGCGTATTCTCATGTCAATCCAGTAATCACGTGCTTAAGTATGTACAATTCCTGAGGAATGTCCTC
>JANWZG010000592.1 GCA_025054735.1 Cyanobacteriota bacterium
TTCGATCGCAAACTGACAGACATTGACCATCTCCTGTTTTCTCGGTCAGATTTGCTGAGTGTCTACGCCGATATGAGCAACACCTGTCGAGGCTACGAAAATCCTAATCGCTCGATGTTGGAACTAGTGCTTGCCCCAGCTAGGGATTGGATCCAACGTTCTGATGAAGAGATTATTACAGCCACCATGGCAGAACTCAAGAAGCTGTTTCCACAGCATTTTACTGGTGATGATCCCGCCAAACTGCTAAAGGCGAAGGTAGTCAAGACACCCCGATCAGTCTATACAGCAACCCCTGGGCGACAAGCCTATCGTCCTAGCCAGGTTACTCCTATTCCCAATTTTTACCTTGCTGGCAGCTATACCATGCAACGTTATCTCGGTAGTATGGAAGGTGCTGTGCTATCTGGAAAGTTGGCTGCCCAGGCAATTACCAAGCAGCAGGAATTTACGTCTACCCACCAGTCTGAGCAGTCGGTAGTGCCCCTAGCAGCTAGCACGTAAGGTTTGATAATTCCACGCCCTGTCGATTGCTGATTCTAACGGAACGATGAGGGGACAGGGGACAAAAGGCAATAAACTATGGACGTAGGCTAATAGCTTGTGATTACTAAACCACCAATACCCACCGATAGCGAACCCCTAGCTACCACTCGAATGCTGTACCTGCCTGATTCCCCACCAAGCATGAGAACCCTGGTTCCCCTAGACGATGCCTACGAGCGTTGTCGCCAAGTCACTGAAAAATATGCCAAGACCTTTTACTTGGCTACCCTATTGATGCCAGAAGTAAAGCGGCGCGGTATCTGGGCAATTTATGCCTGGTGTCGCCGTACTGATGAATTGGTCGATGGCCCTGGAGCAAAGCTCACCACGCCTGAGACGTTAGATCAGTGGGAGCGTCAATTAGAGTCAGTATTTGCAGGTGAACCCCAAGATGTCTATGATGTGGCGTTAGTCGATACTGTTCAGCGCTTTCAGATGGAGATTCAGCCATTTCGGGATATGATTGCTGGACAGCGGATGGATTTGTATCGGAGTCGCTACAACACCTTTGAGGAGCTTAATCTTTACTGCTATCGGGTAGCAGGCACTGTGGGGCTTATGTCTACGGCTATTGTTGGTCTCGATGAGATTCAGCATCCTACACCCTGGAAGCCCCAGATACAGCCAGCTATGCCGACTCAGGAGGCGATCGCCCTAGGTATTGCAAATCAACTCACCAATATTCTGCGAGATGTTGGAGAAGATGCTCGCCGAGGCCGCATTTATATTCCACTGGAAGATTTAGAACTGTTTGGCTATTCTGAGGAAGAGTTATTTCAAGGGGTAGTTAACGATCGTTGGCGAGCCGTGATGCAGTTTCAGATTCAACGGGCACGGAAGTTTTACGCCGATGCCGAAAAAGGTATCAGTGCCCTCAGCCGCGATGCTCGCTTCCCTGTCTGGGCAGCCTTGATGCTCTACAGTCAAATCTTGGATGCAATCGAGCGTAACCAATACGATGTGTTTACTCGCCGGGCCTTTGTGCCAACTTTTAAAAAGTTCCTCTGTCTGCCCTCTGCTCTTGCGCGTGCTGTGACTCTTTGAAAGTTTGCAGGTCTGGTTCCTAAAGTTTGCTACGTCGATGTGGGTCGGAGAGCAACACCGAGCGCATCTACTAAACGCGCAACGGGAATAATTTCTAGTTCGCGTCCCAGATGAGCTTGTCC
>JANWZG010000593.1 GCA_025054735.1 Cyanobacteriota bacterium
AGCAGGAGACATGACCCAGGTACTGGCAACCTTGCAACAGGGGCTACAGTCACCAGACCATACTGCTTTTGTGCAGCAGTTAGCCACAACTCTGGCTGGTAATTCGCCTTAGGGTTTGTAGGGCCTAGCCTGATAAAGGCAACATTCAGCCTATAATGAATCTACTCATCAGCCCTACTGCCCACAATTCTGGCGCTATCACCATGACCCTTTCTCTTCCTCGCCTCACCTCACCTCATTCAGGAGTACCACCCCTAGAAAACGGTGATGCCCTCACCCGTTCAGAGTTTGAGCGTCGCTACGCTGCCATGCCCTGGGTCAAAAAAGCCGAACTAATTGAAGGAATCGTTTACATGGCATCGCCCCTGCGCTTTGAACCCCACGCCGAACCCCATGCAGATCTGATTACTTGGCTAGGTATCTACAAAGTGGCCACGCCAGGAACCCGATTGGGAGATAATTCCACCGTAAGGCTGGATTTAGAGAATGAACCCCAACCTGATGCGGTGTTGCTGATCGATCCGCGGGCTGGGGGACAGACCCGATTCAGTGATGACGGCTACGTGGAAGGGGCACCAGAACTCGTGGTGGAAATTGCTGCTAGCTCTGCGGCCATTGACCTGCGGGACAAAAAACGGGCCTATCGCCGCAATGGTGTGCAGGAATATGTGGTTTGGCAAGTGCTCGATCGTCATCTCGACTGGTTTCGCCTCCAAGCAGAGGATTATGTCAACCTGCAACCAGACTCAGAGGGCATCTTACGGAGCATCGTATTTCCTGGACTATGGCTGGCCTTGCCTGCCCTACTAGCAGGAGACATGACCCAGGTACTGGCAACCTTGCAACAGGGGCTACAGTCACCAGACCATACTGCTTTTGTGCAGCGTCTTGCAGGCAATTTGTCTCAGGGTTAAGCCTGCGATCGACCTCTAACCCTGCGCCTCTAGGCATCCTCCGGCCCCAGGAATAACTAGTTGTCTGGTGATATCTGAGATTGCGATCGCACTCCGCGAGATTTTGCAGATTTAGAGCAAGCGATTGTTTTGAACCAGAACCTGGTGGTTTCCGCTGATGAACGGCAATGATAGCCAGCATCTCGCTGCTACCCTTTGCGTCCATGCTGGCGGCTGTAGCAGAGATTTTCATTTCGTGGATGAGAGGGTGCTTGGCTGTTGCCATGGTGCCAGATCACTGCATCGTTGCGGGGCGATATGACTGATTTGGCACCCCGCTGAGCCATCTCGTCGTAGCCGTGATGATAGTCGTAGGCTCTATCCGTCGAGACTGGTTCAAGGTCTCCTGCCATGGCTTCGAGGACATCGGTCAAAACCTCACTATCGGGAACGTCATTGGTAGTGACTATGGCTGCTAGGATTTCTCCTGTTACGTCATCGACTCCTAGGGGCAGTTTGCGCCACAGGTGTCACTTGCTCATCCCATGCTGACGGGTGTTTCATTCCCCCTTCGCCATCGACGTTTACCGCCGTCGCATCGATGACTACATGCCGCGCTCCTGCTTTGGGCAGTAAGGGTAGGACTATAGTCAGTTTGCTCAAGCGGTGCGATCGTGGGCTGTGGTCGGGCACTGGCAACGCTAGTCCCAGCAAGGCAACTATTGACATGAGCAATCCTGGACATTGCCGTCCTGCTAGTCGATAGACCGCTTTCACGGTGGCCATTGTCACCATGGCTAGGTCGCTGTAGT
>JANWZG010000594.1 GCA_025054735.1 Cyanobacteriota bacterium
GTCAAATTACCAAAACCCTTGATTTGGATCAACAACTTTGGCTAATTAGCTATCTCCAGCATCATCATTGGCAAGCAGTGCAGCTTGGTGCTAAATTCCCTCTTGACTGGCTACAACATCTAGAAACAGCACGTAAGCAGCTACTCAGCTATGCCCAACCACGCCTAGTTTGGGAAGTTGCCCTAATGGCTCTGCTGTAGCATCTCAATGTATAGTCATTCCAGATTAGTAAAGAGACGCTCATAGCTCCTCTGCCTCGCTTTGGGAGAGGAATTGGTGGGAGGGCAACTGCTTCAACCTAAATTGAATGTCAACCTAAATTGAAACAACTACAAAACCTAATAAAACTCCTTCCAGGACGTGATTATGATGGTCAATCATTTCTCTCGAAGAATTCCTGGAGTACTCCTCCAATCAAAAGTAATGAAGCAGCCACAACATAGATTCGGTAACTGATTGATGAACCACTAGCAGTTCCAGAGGTCAACAACCATGATTGCTCAACCTGAGACAAAGCACTACACAATCAACGACTATCTAGAACTCGAAATTGCCTCTGAAACTCGCAGTGAATATCGCAATGGAGAAATTGTCCCCATGACTAGCGGCACTCCAGACCACAATGACATTGCTGGCAACCTTGTGGCCATGCTTAAAGCAGCATTGAAGGGAAAACCCTACCGCGTTTTTATCCTAGATCAACGACTCTGGATTCCTGGGGCAACTCTCTATACTTACCCCGATGTAATGGTGTTACCCAAACCTCTGGAATTGCAAACCGGGCGCAATGATACGGTCATGAATCCCTGCCTAATTGCAGAAGTGCTGTCTAAGTCCACTCAAAACTACGATCGGGGCGAGAAATTCTTGGCCTATCGCACAATTCCCAGCTTTCAAGACTATCTGCTGGTTGATCTATACCAAGTACGGGTGGAACACTATGTCAAGCAATCTGCCCACCAATGGTTGCTTTCAGAATACGATGATCTCTCCGCTACCCTGACCTTGAGCAGCATCGAAGTACTACTGCAAATTACAGACCTTTATGAAAATATTGATGTTTCCCAGTTCTAAGCTCCTCTGGGTTCTCTGTTAGAGATTGGTACCCATTACCCCGGCAAAGACGATCGTAGGACGCTCGAACGGGTGCAGTCGGGCTAGGAAGGAAGAGGTGGTGCTGAGCATGGCAAATTCGATAACTAGTGCTTTAAGTGGTCTGTTTACTTTAAGTTAGCTAACTATGGAAACCAATTGCAGTCCCATTCCAAGAATTGATTATGATCATCGATAACTAACAAGCTTATTGAGGTAGTAAAACTAACCAAGCTTATTGAGGTAGTGATGATGACATCTGTTGTAACCCATACATCAACCTTATCCCTAGAAGAATTTCTGGAACAGCCCTGCGATCGGACTGAATGGGTCAATGGGAAACTTGTAGAGAAAAGTGGGATGACAAGTAAGACCGGACGGATTCAAGCTAGACTGGCTCGGTATTGGGGAAACTACAAAGACGAGCAAGGCATCGGTGGCGAGACCTATGTAGAAACACCTTGCCGTACGATTGATCGGGTGCGTTGTCCTGATGTTGCCTATCTTACCCCAGCGTTAGTTGAGCAATTTGGTGATTTCAAAGTCTTGCCCCAAAGTTTCTCCCTGATTGGAGAAATCATTTCTCCTACAGATGAGATGGAGGAGGTGCTC
>JANWZG010000595.1 GCA_025054735.1 Cyanobacteriota bacterium
CCAACCCGAATTTGCACAGTGCCTATGGGGGTAAAGATAGGGTCATACAGATAGCTGAGTTGCAGCTTGGTGACCCAACGCACGGCAGAGGCAGCATGGGCAAACACTAGAAAATGGCCATCCCCCTCAGTTTTGACCACACGCCCTCGATAGCCACTGAGATTTGCCTCCACTCGTTGCCGATGGGGCTTGAGCACTTGCTGGAAAAATTGCTGGTTGCGGGTTGCCAAATCACGGCCAGGCATGGCATTTTTCATGGCAGTGGATTCAGCTAAATCGGTGAACACCAAGGTAACAGTATTGGAGCGGGGTTCCTGGCGACGATCGTTGCCCTGCACCAACTGTTGCCAACTGGGTGGGATAGCTACAGGGTTCTGAACAATCACAGGTAGCCAACTAGCACAGGGAAACTCCCCTTCTAGCCCTTGCAGGCGCTCCCTAGCAATGCGCGCTGACTGATAAAGTGATTCCCCTGCGGAAAATTCCCGCAAAAAGTACTTGAGAAATGCCTGGGCGACTTGATCGGGCACAGGTTCTCGCATGACGATCATCTGGGGAATGTTTAGGTCTACAAGCTGATGGGCCAACCCTAAACCATCGCAGGAGTTGAAAATGGCCAATTGCAGCCCAGCGGCGATCGCAGTTCTTAGGGCATAGCGCAGTTGGTCAATCGTTAGATGCTCTGTAGCATTAATCGCAAACCTACCCACACTGTTTTGGGTACAACTGTGCCCTGCGAAGAACAAAATATCCCACCCCTGCTCCCACAGTTGATCGCTTAGGTCTTGACGACTGGGTTCCACCAAGAACCGCACCGATGCGTCTGGTAGCTGAGAAAGCATGGTGCGATCGACCTCAGTATCAATACCACGACTATCCCCCAAGATGGCAAGAATAGTTACCCCCCGTTGCCAAGATGCAGCCTGCTGAGGGCGTTGATAAGAGGCTGGGCTAATGGCAACTTCTGCCCTACGATAGTTCTGAATGAAATCCCACAAGTGCCAAGGTAGACGTTGCAACTGCCCATCTTCTCCCTGCAAAAGCACCCGCACAGGTTCATCAACAGACAGATATTGCAGCAGGGCTTCCTTGATCGGACGGAAACTATTGGTATTGAGCCATTGGTTGAGGGCGATCGTTAACTGCTGGGCCAGCACTAGGCAGTGCTCCACGCTAGAGACGTTGCTAACTTGCTGACTGGGGGCATCTAATCGCCGACGGACTGAAGTAAGGGACTGATAACAAACTTGCCACTGCTCATAGTGCTGCACCACAGCGATCACCGAGGGTAAAGTTGCCGTCAGTTCTACCAACGGGCGATCGTCCCCACGACTCAACCGCAGCGTCACAGGAATCTCACCAAATCGATTTTCTTGCCCCAGCCGCAAGATGACAGTAGTATCCATGACGATAGTCCTAGCCCCCCTCTCTACAATACCCAGTCATATCCATAAAGCCATCAGGATAGTGCTGCATCACTCACTGAGAAGGAGCGGAGAATGAGCGCTAATCGACAAACCCCAACCGAGTAAGAAACCCTGCGAGTAAGAAACACTAGTAGGAGCCAGCACAAATCTAGGGTAAGACATTCCATCGCATCGGACAAAACTTGATAGTTTGTCTTCATGCCATAGTGTTCCTAGTGGTGAAATGTTACTGTTGTTATGTTGACAGTCGTTGATTGAGGAGTGCTGGGCAAT